>CAIOLH010000063.1 GCA_903859115.1 uncultured Opitutia bacterium
CGAACAGGTCGAGAAAGCCGTAGCCACCATCTCGAAAGCCGCTCACACCGGTAAGATTGGTGACGGTAAGATTTTTATCACCTCCCTCACTGATGTTATCCGCATCCGTACAGGCGAGCGTGGTAATTCAGCAATCTAAGCGACTGCGATATTACCTCCAAAAGGGCGACTTCGGTCGCCCTTTTTTGTTTCTACATCAAATCGACATGAGCTATGCCTTGCACTGGTAAGCTGTCCCCGACTAAATAGATTTCATGTCCACCCCTGCATTTGAGCAGCGAATACTCCTCTTGGTCGCTCTCTGCATTGGCCTTGTCGGATGTGGACCCAAGGAAACAACCGTCGTCCAAAAAGCCCGCGAAGGAATTTTAGTGATAAACAATTCCGCCGAGCCCTCGGCCCTCGATCCCCAGGAAATCACCGGCATGCTGGAGTCACGCATCGCCTACTCTCTTTTTGAAGGCTTGGTGAATTTTGACCCGAAAGACTCGCACACCATTCCAGGAGTAGCCGAAAGTTGGTCCAGCTCGGCCGATGGTAAGGTTTGGACATTTAAATTAAGAAACAATGCACGCTGGTCCAACGGCGACCCGGTTGTAGCAGCTGATTTTCTTTTTAGCTTTCAACGCATTCTTATGCCGACCTTTGGAGCTGAATATGCCTCCATGCTTCACTGCGTCAAAGGTGCCAAAGATTATACGAATGGAAAAATTACGGACTTCAAAGAGGTCGGCTTCAAATCGCCCAACCCTCATACGCTGATTGTCGAATTAGAAAATCCCGTCCCCTACTTCCTTCAATTAGTTTGTCACAATAGTTGGCTACCCGTTCATCCTCCGACGATTTTAAAATTTGGGAAGATTGATGAAATGCACACGCCGTGGACTCGACCCGGTAGCCTCGTCGGTAATGGCGCCTTCACTTTAGATAGTTGGGAAGTCGCCCGCCAAATCGTGGTTAAGAAAAACCCGTATTACTGGGACGCAGCTCAAGTTTCTCTTAACGCTGTTGAGTTCAAAGCCATCTCAGATCTATTCGCCGAAGAGCGTGCCTATCAAGGCGGCGAACTACATATTACGGGATCTGTTCCACCTTACAAAATTGTTCAACTGGTCGCCGACAAAGCACCACATTTACGATTAGATGCGTTTCTTTCGGTTTCATTCATCCGCATCAACACGGTGGTAAAAAATAATGATGCCGTGCAAAAAGCACTTTCCGACAAGCGGGTGCGACGTGCACTCGGCATGGTTATCAATCGCCAACAAATTGCGGATCGCGTTTTGAGATCGGGCGAATCACCCGCCTATTACTACACCCCTACTGGAACGGGCGGTTTCACTTCACCCGCTCAGTGGAAAGAGGATATTGAGGAAGCCAAAAAACTGATGGCCGAAGCGGGTTATCCGAATGGTAAAAATTTTCCTAAATTAGAATATTTATTTAACACATCGGAAACCTCCCTGCTGGCCGCACAAGCCTACCAAGAAATGTGGCGGCAAAATTTGGGTATCGAAGTGGAGCTAAAAAATCTAGACTGGAAAGTTTATCTGAGCGCACTCCATGCGGGAGATTATCAGCTCGCTCGCTCTGCTTGGAGTGGCGATTACAACGACCCCAATACATTCCTCGAAATGTTTATCTCCGGTAACGAATTAAATCAGACCGGCTGGAGTGATGCTATTTATGATGACTTAATTAAGTCTGCGGCGGTGGAACAAAATCCGGCTAAACGCCTTGAATTATTTGGTAAAGCAGAAGCACGTTTAATTGAATGTGCTCCCGTGATTCCAGTAGCTTTTAATAAAAATAAGTTTTTAATTCGACCCGAAGTTCAAGGCTGGTATCCCACTTTGCTCGGTGAACACCCACTTAAATGGGTCAAACTAGTCCCTCTCGAAAAATGAAATTAATTAGAAAGTTTATCGGCGGACAACAAAAGCCTCCCGCCAGGTCTGACCTTAAAAAAATATTCATGAGTGCTATTGCGGTGGGTTTGGTGATTGGCGGTCTAACTTATATTGATCGAGAAATTGGAACCTTAGTCCTCCTCGGAACATTTGGTGCTACCTGTTTTATTGTTTTCGCTTATCCCGACTCCCCTTTTGCCCAACCTCGCAATGTCCTCGGTGCTCATATCATTGGAGCAACCATGGGGTTATTATGTTTAAAATTTATTGGCCCTCAGTGGTGGAGTCTGGGCATCGCCGTAGGATTAACCGTACTGTTCATGAAGTTACTTCGAGTTGTCCATCCCCCCGCCACCTCCAATTCCATCGTCGTATTTCTAACCAATCCTACTTGGTTTTTTCTCATCTGCCCGACGACTGCTGGCGCCGTTATCATTCTATTTTTAGCCTTATTTTATCACAATATAACTCGTGAAAGTAATTGGCCCAACTATTGGTAAATTTTATGAATCCTGAAAAAAATCTTCAAGAACTCGGACTAACCCTACCCCAGCCACCTGCCGCCGCAGGTGCTTACGTTCCCGCCGTACGTACGGGCAACTTACTTTACCTAGCCGGTACTTTGCCCATGCGTGACGGAAAAATTGTGTACGGTGGCAAGGTCGGCCAAGAAATCAATTTAGCGCAAGCAGCGGAAGCGGCCCAACTTTGCACCCTCAATGCTCTTGCCAATGCTAAAGCTGCCCTCGGATCGCTCGACGCCGTTGTCCGCGTTGTCATGGTCAATGGCTTCGTCAATGGTATCGATGGCTTTAGCGACAGCCCTAAAGTGCTCAATGGTGCCTCGGAATTCTTATTAAAAGTATTTGGCGATGCTGGTAAACACGCACGTGCTGCCGTTTCCGTCAACGGACTGCCTCTGGGCGCAGCCGTCGAAGTACAAATCGTTTTAGAAGTCCGTTAGACTATAAATCGCTTAACGTAATACTCGTTAAATCAATTTGGAATGCCTTCTTACCGGGAGGACTTCCACAATTGCCGATTTGCGCAATTGCTTGCTTAACAATCGAAGCGATTTGTGAATTTTTTGGCTTATTGATCCAGCTCGAGAAATTGACATTACCCACGGCGTCGACTCTCAAAACAACGCCGCAATTTCCGGAGCCTAAATCTACTTCAGCAGAGGCCAGACTCGTCAGAGCAGATTGAAAGCGTGCCTTAACTTCACCCGCGTAAACTTGTAGTTCGCTGGCGCTACCGCCCTCTCCGCCATTGTCGCCCTTACCGTAGTTTCGTCCGGCCTTAACCGACACACCGCTAATTCCGGCAACCTTCGACGAGGTTCCTTTTCCGCCTTTAGAATTATTAAATTCACTCAAAGTTGTTTTTGAAGTACTTTTACTGGTCGCTTTTTTGGAACTCGGAGAACGACTCGATTCACTTTTAGCAGCGGACTCTTCGATGTTTTTTTCGAAATCGAATTTTTTAATTTTTATCATCGATACGCCTTTTTTCGTTCCTGTTTCCTGGCCTTGAGCAACGCCATCCGCTTTGCCTACCTCGCCGGGTCGACGTCCGGGAATGCCATTTAAATCAACCAAGAGCGGATCTACCGGCTCGAGTGATTTTCCTGATTGTCGGGCGGCGTACCAAGAGGCACCCACGAGAACAGCGATAATGCCAACGTGAACTGCGATTGAACCAATAACGCCTTTGCTGTCGCTTGCCATCTTAACGGATTTCCGTGTCCAGTCCGACTTTGGTTAGACCTTTAGCTTTCGCCAAGGACATGACATCAATAATTTTTTGATAAGGCAAAGTAGCATCACCACGAATACGAACAATCGGTTGCGCCGATTCTGCCATCGCAGCGATTAACCCAAACTCACTCTCTAATTGAGATTTGGTTAGTGCTTTTCCACCCATCGTAAAAGAGCCATCACGACCAATAGACACAAAGCGATATTGTTGCTTCGTGTCCGCTGGCTTGCCCGAACCTTTTTCAGCTTTGGGTAAATTAACGGCCGTGGTCTGCTCTAAGACCGGCGTCGCAATCATAAAAATAATCAGTAAGCAAAAACACAAATCCAGCATGGGTGTAACGTTTAACTCGTTCATCACATGCAACCGATGGGGCTTGGAAAAAGAACGGGCCATGAACTATTGCGCATCCTCCCAACCTGGAAGTGCTGTCGACTGACTAGGTGAATCCGTTGGAATAACCGTGGGTTGAATAGTTGCTGGAGCACTGGCCGCTGGACCTTGTGCTGCTTGGGCAGCGCGGCGCAATGCTTCACGTTCTTGTAGTTGTTCGAAGTTGGCACGCGCTTCGCCTTCGAGTTCCAACTCAATACGATCCGCTAAAGTACTCGCAAAATTTTCTAACTCCGTGGACATGATTTTCACCTGAGTTAATAAATAATTATATCCGAACGTGGCAGGAATTGCGACCAATAGACCTAGTGTAGTGGTAACAAGAGCTCCACAAACACCCGGTGCTAATTGTGCAATACTCGCTTTTTCAGTAAGAGCACCAAACGTCACCATCACACCCCAAACGGTTCCGAGGAGACCTAAGAATGGACCACCAGAAACGAGCTAACTAAGTAAAACCATTTTGTCTTCATACTTCACCATCGTACGCGACACGCCACGCTGCAGAGCGTTTTCCACGTGACCCATGCACATACGAACATCGGACTGTTTTACCAAACGTCCCTTGTGTCTTTGCACAGCAGAAATGGCTTCAGCTACCAAGTACTCGTAAGGAGAAAGATTAGTGCCTCCGGGAAAATTCAAAGCGACGACAGAATTTTGGTCGCGCAGTCGACGATCAAAACCGTGATTGCGGCGGCGCAGTTCTTGTACATCGGACCATTTTTGGATCATCGCACCCCAACCAATAAAAGAACAAATCACCAGAACACCTGCGACCGCGAGTCCTGGACTATCCATTTGTTTGAAATACCAAATCGCGCCTTTTTCAGTGTCGGCGAGTATCGCAGGAAG
>CAIOLH010000064.1 GCA_903859115.1 uncultured Opitutia bacterium
CAATCAAGATCCAACCTCCACGGGTTAGCGTTTAATTCGATGATGGTATCATTCGCCGCAGCGGCATCGATAATCTTTGCGATATCTACTTCATAAGGCTCGCGTTTATTAAGAAGGCGTCCCGTGAGGTGGCCCACCATATCCACGTGCTCACTCTCAATCGCTTTAATAATCCGCTTCGTTTGCTCCTCTTTATCTAAAGTGAATAGGTTATGTACCGAAGCCACTACGAAGTCGAGTTTACCCAAAACCTCATCAGTAAAATCGAGTGAGCCATCGCGTAAAATATCTACCTCGCTACCACTTAGGACACGCACCTTAAATTTGCCCGACTGATTTAATTTGTTAATATCTTCAATCTGTTGGGCGAGTCTACTTTCATCTAAACCTCTGGCTTGAAAACTTGATTTAGAGTGGTCGGAAATTCCCAAATAACTCCAACCGAATTTTTCCGCGGCCACGGCCATTTGTTCAAGCGTGTGATCACCATCTGAAGCGGTCGTGTGATTGTGAAAAACTCCTTTGATATCTTCGAAGGCAACAAGCCTGGGAAGATTATTCTTTTCGGATTCTTCGATTTCGCCCGCACCTTCACGTAGTTCGGGCGGAATCCATTTTAAGCCCAAAGCCTTGAAAACTTCTTCTTCGTTTTTGGCATCAGGCGCTTTTTGTTTTTCGTCAACCGCTTTAAAACCCCACTCGCTCATACTTAAACCCTGAGCCAGAGCTCTTTGACGCATCGCCACATTATGCTCCTTGGATCCGGTAAAGTGATGTAGCGCAAAATAAAATTGTTCTTCAGGAACGACGCGAAGATCGGCCTGTAATCCGTTTTCAAAGCGAACGCTCGATTTAGTTTCTCCATGTGCGGTCACTTCTTTAACACCGGGATATTTGACAAACCAGTCCATGATTGGCTTTGGATCCGATGAAGCCACGAGGAAATCTAAATCGCCTACGGTTTCACGCGAGCGACGAAGTGAGCCGGCAGATTCGGCTAATTTTACCTGAGGCAAATTTTTTAATCCGGCTAAAATCGGTTCGGCAATTTCTGCGGCGTCGGCCCAGCGATGTCTTTTTCCGTAAGCGATTCTGTTTTTTATGCCTTCTAAAATATTGGTCTGGGTTTTGGCGCCAAAACCTTTCAGCTCAGCAACCTGTCCGCTGTCACAAACCTCTTTGAGTTTTTCGATACTTTCGACTTGGAGTTGAACCCATAAGGCGCGGACTTTCTTCGGCCCTAGCCCAGGAATTTGAATAACCTCCAATAAACCAGGCGGAATACTCGCTTTTAGTTTTTGGTGAAACGGCAAAATTCCATCGCGTCGTAGCGTAGTTATTTTATCCACCAGCGCTTCGCCCATTCCAGGAATTTCGGCGAGTTTATCGGTTTTAATTAATTCGTCTAAGTCTTCGGTAAGAGTTTCGAGAATGCGGGCACCGTTAGAATACGCACGAATCTTAAAAGGATTCTCGCCCGTTAACTCTAACAAGGTTGCGATTTCGTCTAAGACCGAAGCGATGGCAGATTTTTCCATCATACCCGACTTTTTTTCTCCTGAAGATAAATTTTATTTAATTCCAAGAAGTCGGCCTCTTTCGGACCGCTCTCGATCACGTGCTGATAGTGACCGGCGTGTTGTAATTCATATTCTGAAGCAGCTACACGACGATCAATTTCATCTGCGGGATCTGTTCCGCGACCAGTCAGGCGACGGCGTAATTCAATGGGGTCGGTTACTCTGACGAAAACAGTGACGAGTGATTCCGCTAATTTCTGATCGCTTTCCGCTTGGTTACGAATCGAGGCAGCACCTTGCACGTCTACATTAAGTAAAGCATCGTACCCGGCGCTCAGGTGCTTAGCGATGTCCTGTTTGCGACATCCATATAAATTATTGTGCACGACTGCTTTCTCCAAAAATTTACCCTCTGCATATTGAGCTTCAAATTCCTGACGGGTTAAAAAATAATAATCTTCTCCGTCGATTTCGCCGACGCGTGGCGGGCGCGTGGTGCAGGTGATCACCCTATGAATAAATTGTGGATACGATTCTGTTAATCGCATGCACAACGTCGTCTTCCCGCTGCCAGCAGGGCCAGAGACGACAATTAAAAGCGGGCGGTTCACGGAATAAATTTAATTTGCAGGAGACAGGCTAAGCCAGTGATAAAGAAAATAATACCGACGATCTTGGTGCGGATTGGTTTTTCTAAAATCCAATCACACTGTTTATTAAATGCGACGGGTGACATCGCCCACCATAATCCAAATATAACCAAAAAGGCATAACTGACGCTGGCGTCCAAGAAACTGTAGGGTAATTGACGATAGCCGGCATCCAGAGTTTGGCGGGCGGTAAAAAGCATGAGTACGCCCAGTGCGCGGACCGATAAAAAATCGGGCATCGTAAAATAAGCTAAAAGCCCAGCAGCCACAAAAACATATACTACGATGTCCCGTGGAAGGCCCGCGAGATCGGGCTCAGGTAAATGCAAAA
>CAIOLH010000065.1 GCA_903859115.1 uncultured Opitutia bacterium
AACAAATGAAGCTATATCGTATAAGCGTATCAGAATTATGTGGAATACCCATAGACAAGATAATGTGTGTTCTCATCAATGTTCGCGAAGCATCTTCAAAGTATGTTAAATTTTAGGTGGAACTTAGGGCGGGGGTTGGTGTAGATTACAGATAGCCCACCCCTCCTATGAAAAAGTTTCTATTGGTATTAACCTTAGCGCTAGCCTCCGCATTACGCGCGGCGAATTTAGAGTGCTCAGGCATCTTCACCGACCACATGGTCCTACAACGCGAGAAGCCCGTCGCGGTCTGGGGCTGGGCGGATGCCAATGAAACGGTCACCGTCGAATTTAATGGTCAAAAGAAAACGACCAAGACCGGTGCCAACGGCAAATGGATGCTTAAATTGGACTCCATGAAGGCGAATGCGAATTCGCAGAAGTTAGTCGTCAAAGGAAGCAACCGGAGCACCGATGCAGCGAAGCCACGCGAATGTGTTTTTGAAGATGTTTTAATCGGAGAGGTCTGGCTTGGATCCGGACAATCGAACATGAGCTTACAAGTCGCTCGCTGCCTCAACCCCGAACAAGAAAAAGCCGCCGCCAACTATCCACTCATTCGTGAGTTTGGTGAGAAAAGTTTATCGCACGCTGAAGCCAAAGATAATTGTAAAGGTAAGTGGACCGTGTGTTCACCGGAAACCGTCAGTGGTTATTCCGCTGCGCTCTATTTCATGGCGCGCGAATTACACCAAGAACTGAAAGTACCAGTAGGCATTATTCAAAGCTCGGTAGGTGGTACCCCGATTGAAAACTGGATTGATGTAAATACTCAGCTTGCCGTGCCCGAACTCAAAGAGGTCACCGAAGCTAAAGTAAAATCTTGGAAGGCATTCGACGAAGTTAAAGCCAAAGCAAAATACGAACAAGAATTAGCAGATTGGAAAGAAGCTAAAGAAAAAGCCAAAGCTGCTGGGCAACCAGAGCCGACAACCAAAGCACCTGCCGATCCTATTGCGAAACGCAAAGGTAGTGGCGGTCCTGGTGAATTATTTAACGGAAAAATTGCCGGGCTAATTCCTTTCACCATTAGAGGATTCATTTGGTATCAAGGTGAAGCGAATGCACACAGTGCAGAGCGTGGTAAACTTTACCAAACACAATTACCTACGCTTATCAAAGACTGGAGAAAACTTTGGAACGAAGAACTCCCCTTCTGTTGGGCGCAACTTCCTAATTTTGAGCGAAGTGATGCGCAATGGCCTTGGTTACGTGAGGCACAATTAAAGTCGTTAAGCGTTCCAAACACAGGAATGATTACTACCATGGATATTGGTGAAAAGGATGACATTCACCCAAAGAATAAACAAGAGATTGGTCGTCGCTTTGCACTATGGGCACTCAATAAAGTCTATAGTAAGCAAATTGAATATAGCGGACCCCTTCCCACCAGCCGCGAGATTAGAGGCAGTAAAGTGATCGTCAGTTTTTCACATGCCGACGGTCTAAAAATTAAAGACGGAGTTGAACTGAAAGGTTTTGAAATCGCTGAAGCCATTATCAAAACGAAAGTTTTGGACGAAAATAAAAAGGAAGTAGAAGTGAGCGAATATATCTATGTGCCGGCTCAAGCGATAATCAAAGACAACAAAGTTGAGATTAGCGCAGCGACCATCACCAAGCCTATCGCCGTACGTTATGCCTGGGCTAACAATCCTGAGTGCAGTTTAATGAATCAGGACAATCTACCCGCTTCACCCTTCCGCTTCGAAGATAAGTAAACAGCAACTTTTTAAGGTCTGGCGGGTTTTATATTTATTATGAAATCAGTCCTTAAACTGTTAGCACTGGTCTTAGTGATACAACTGAGCGCCCAAGACAATCCTGGACGACCAGCCCCGCGTCCCAAAAACCCTAAAGGCGGCGATCAAAGTGGTATTATTAAGCCAACGATGGCTGATACCATTAAGCTCAATGTCTATGCCGATAATTGGTTCATTCTTTATATTAATGGAAAATTACGCGTGGTAGATTCAGTCGATTTCCTTCCGCACAATGTGGTGACGGTGGACATTCTACCCGAGTATCCGATGACGATTGCGATCTTGGCGAAAGACAATGCGGATCCGAAAACTGGATTAGAATATGGTAATCATATTGGTGATGCAGGACTGATTGTAAAATTTGCTGATGGCACGGTGACCAACGCCAAGTGGAAAGCGAAAAGCTTTTTTAAAGGTCCACTCAATCACGATGTGACCAATCCGAAAGTTACTCATGAACCTATTCCATCAAATTGGTATGCAGTAGATTTCGATGATAATAAATGGGCCCAGGCTACCGAGTATACCGAAGAACGTG
>CAIOLH010000066.1 GCA_903859115.1 uncultured Opitutia bacterium
ATCTAAGTCAGAACCGAACTGAGCGAAGGCAGCGAGTTCGCGATACTGAGCGAGTTCGCCTTTCACTTTACCTGCTACTTGTTTAAAGGCTTTGATCTGTGCAGCAGATCCTACGCGCGAAACTGAGAGACCCACGGAAACTGCGGGACGGATACCTTGATTAAATAAATCGGTCTGTAAGAAAATCTGACCATCAGTAATCGAAATCACGTTCGTCGGAATGTACGCCGAAACGTCACCCGCTTGAGTTTCAATAATTGGGAGAGCGGTGAGTGAGCCCTTACCATTTAAGCGAGCAGAACGTTCGAGGAGACGGGAGTGTAAATAGAACACGTCACCAGGATAAGCTTCACGACCGGAAGGACGTTTTAAGATTAAGGAAATTTGGCGGTAGGCAGCAGCGTGTTTAGATAAGTCATCATAAACAATGAGTGCGTCTTGTCCATTTTCCATGAACCATTCGCCAATCGCCGTTCCAGAGAAAGGAGCGAACAGTTGGTTCGCAGCGTTGTCAGCAGCAGGAGCAGCAACCACACAGCAATACTCCATCGCACCCGCTTTTTCTAAAATGCCCACAGTACGTGCGATTGAGGAATTCTTTTGTCCGATAGCGACGTAGATAGAAAATACCGGACGGAATTTTGCATCACCTGAAGCGAGACCTACGCGATTAGCGTTCGCTTGATTAATAATAGTATCAATCGCGATGGTGGTCTTACCAGTAGCACGGTCACCAATGATTAATTCGCGCTGACCACGGCCTACAGGGATCATCGCATCGATAGCCATGATACCTGTTTGCATAGGTTGATCGACCGACTTGCGAGGAGTGATACCAGGAGCAATTTTTTCTACAGGGTAACGCTCGGTGCTTTGGATAGGACCTTTGCCGTCGATCGGATTACCAAGCGCATCAACGACGCGACCCAATAAACCTTTACCCACTGGAACAGAAAGCAGACGGCCGGTAGTCTTGGCTTCCATGCCTTCTTTGAGGCCAGAGATGTCACCCATGATCACGCAACCCACAGTATCTTCGGCGAGATTGAGCGCGACGCCTTGAAGACCTCCGGGAAGTTCAATCATTTCATTCATCATGACTCCCGACAATCCGTCGATGGAGGCAACACCGTCGGCGAGGGTCACGATAGTACCCACGTTGGCTTTGCCCGCACGGGTGTCGAGGCCAGCGATGGCTTTTTGAATTTGGTCAATTACGTTGCTCATGTTTTTATATAAATGGTTTTAGTTTTAGGAAAGTGATTTGGTTAAATTGCTCAGGCGATGGGCGGCGGTTAAATCAATAACATCGTCGCCTACTCTGACGCGGAAGCCGGCCAAGAGTGCATCGTTACGACGAGCAACTGGCACAACTGTACGAGAAAGTGATTTGGAAAAATGGGCCGCTATATTTGAAGCTTCACCCGCTGAAAGAGGGCCCGCGTGTTCAATCAAAGCTTCACCACGCGCAATCTCTTTACGTACGCTTGCTAAATAAGCACGGAGCAAAGGACGTAAGGTGTAAGCGGGGCGAGATTTTTTGAGTGAGCTTAACACCGCTTCTACGCGCTCAGCAGAAACTACACCCGACTCCAATGAGAGAGATAAGAGTTTTTTGGCTTCTACTTTAACTGAGCGAGAGGACATTTGAAATTATTTGGAAGAGAGTTGTTTTACGGCCGCTTCGTTAAGACGAGTGCGTTGAGCATCGTCTAAATTCTGTTCTAAAACTTTCGCTGCTGTTTCGACGACTAAACGGGAAACTTCGTCACGAACTTCGTTAAGCATTTGGCGGCGATCAGCCTCGAGAGATTCTTTTCCTTTGCGTGTGATTTCAGCAACCGCTGCAACGGCTTCACCTTTAGCAGCTTCGATGGTTTGCTTAGCACTGTTACGCGCTTCGTTTAAAATTGTAGCAGCTTCATCAGAAGCTTTTTGTAATTCCGCGTGAGCAGTCTTTTTGGCATCAGCCAATTTTTGCTCAGCTTGAGCACGGTCAGCTTGTAATTGTTCGGCTTGGCGAATGCGTTCTTCTAACTGTCCGAGTGCTGGCTTGATCGCAAATTTGTAGAGAACGAAAGCGAGAATAGAAAAATTAACCAACTGGGCAATTAAGTGAGGTGCATCGACACCGAAATTACCGAAAAGTTTAATGATGCCTTCTAAAGGTCCTTGAGCTTCTGCGGCGCCATGAGCGACAGGAGTGGCGGTGTGGGCGGCTGGAGTTTCCGCAGTGTTGAGTAGAAGTGAGAAGATTTTCATGACTTAAATTTTATAAAATAGGATGCGCTGGAGGTGAACAGCGTGGCCCCTTGCGGGGCCACACCGTCAATCCGTTTACTTCGCGAGGAAGATTGCGTAGAACGCAACAGCTTCAGCGAGAGCCATGCCCAGAATAGACTGAACGAGGATCTTACCAGAAGCTTCAGGATTACGACCTACGGACTCGACGGCTTTAGCGCCAACGAGACCTACACCGATAGCGGCAGCGAAGCAGCCAACAGCGGCAGGAAGTGAACCAGTGATTTCAGCGATGATCATATTTTGTTTTGTTTTTTTGGTTTTTTTCTTAACGCACCGCTTGGGGAAGTCCCAGCAAGTCATACGCCTTGAAAGTAAAGTTAGTGAGCGTGATGTTCGTCGGCGTGGCCGCCTTCGTGATTACAGATGAGGCCGATATAAACGGCTGATAATAGGGTGAAGACGAATGCCTGGATGAGACCTACTAAAACTTCTAATAATCCAGCAAGAGCAGGCACAACGTAAGGGGCGAGTCCACCGAGTGAATGGATTAAATTTTCTCCACCGAAGACATTTCCGTAGAGTCGGAAGGAAAGAGAAATTAAACGGAAGGCGATGGAAACTAATTCAATGCCGCCTACACCAAGGAAAATGAAACTTAACAGAATCCACATCGGGAAACCGATTTCTTTTTTATCAGCTTTGTTTCCAAACAAATCAAAAATCAAAACTTTTAATCCAGCGTAACGTAACACGAAGTAAGTCCACGCTAGGAATGAAATCACGCTCAGCGCCAAGGTGGTATTTAAATCTGAAGTGGCTGGACGAATCGCATCAACCCAATGTGTACCCTGTTG
The DNA here is from genome assembly GCA_903859115.1 of uncultured Opitutia bacterium. The sequence continues at coordinate 3,099 of CAIOLH010000066.1, forward strand.
ATATTTGAGCGTACCCACTCCTGGAAGTAATCCACTCCAATTCATTAAAAGAATGAATACGAAAAATCCGCAGAGGGTTGGAAAAACTTTTCCGATCATGTTTTTGCCAACAATCGGCTCTAAGGTGTCGCGTAGTCCTGACGCCATATTTTCTACTAATGCTTGACCGTGTGATGGAATAATTCCCGGAGTTCCGACTAAGACGCGTACGGCTACAATAATGATTACTGCCAAAATCCAGGTGGTGAGAATTGAATTAGTTACTCCAAATTCTCCAATGGAAAATAATGTCTCAGCTCGCTGACTAACCCCACCCTCATTCGCAAAAACGAAGGCTGGTGAAAATAAGGCAGCTATTAAATAAAAGGGGCGCATTAGGCGGAAGGAAGGTTTGAATGTTTGCAGGGGCATAGGTCAACACTTGGCGAAAAAGATTTCTTATCGTAAGCCCTCCGCCCCCCACCCCATTAATTTATCTAATTTGAGCCCAACTAGGGGGAGAGGCGCGATATTACCCAATTCCCCTGCGATTTAGTGTAAATAAAGCGATCATGGAGCCTATTTAAGCGGCCCTGCCAAAACTCAAAAGTCTCAGGAATTAGGATAAAACCGCCCCAATGTGGGGGCCTGGGAACCTGGCCTTCCGGGTATTTCTTCCTAAATTCCTCTAATAAGTGCTCTAATTGCATCCGATCGGGGATGGTCTCACTTTGCTCGGAAACCCAGGCACCGAGCTGACTCCCATAAGGCCGACGGGTAAAATAGGCATTAGACTCTTGCTCGGAAGTCTTTATCACTGAACCACTTATGTGAATTTGACGCTCTAAAGCAAACCAAGGAAACAGGAGTGAAGCCCGTGGGTCTTTGGCCAAATTACGCCCCTTGGTGCTATTATAATTAGTATAGAATGCCAACCCCCGCTCATCCGCGGACTTTAATAGTACGGTCCGTGAAAGCGGCGAACCGCCTTCTTTGACCGTAGATAAAACCATGGCGTTAGGTTCGGTGATTCCGGACGACTTAGCTTGATCGAACCAAACCTTAAACTGAGCCATAGGAGAATCCAAGAGCTCATCACGGCTCAGGCCGTGCGTGGCGTATTCTTTTCTTAATTCCGATAGGTCCATGAATTCAAAATAGTGAAGTCGGTGGATTGGGCAAGCGTTAGCCTTCCCTCTCGCCACCTAATTAAGATTTATCACCCTATCCAACGTGAATCTCGTTCTGATTAATAAAGAAGAGTCTATCCATGGTATCCCCATTGAAGACCCGCGCGCCATTCACTTAACCCAAACGGTCGGACTTCAAGCAGGTAAAACTTTCTTCGTTGGAATAAAAAACGAGTTACGCGGTTTAGCCACCATCCGAGAAGTGAGTCAGCAACTTATCTTTGCGGTCGATTGGGAAAAAGGGAAACAAGCGCGACTTCCGTTGGAGTTACTCGTGGGTCTCCCTCGACCACAAACCGCCAAAAAAATATTATACGACGCAGCGAGCTTGGGTATTCATAGAATTATATTTTTTGTTTCTGAAAAAGGTGACCCTGGATATCTATCGAGCTCACTTTGGAAAAACAATGAATGGGAAGATTTTGTTTTACGGGGCACTGAACAGGCCTGCTCCTGTCAGACTCCCGAAGTTATTCACGTCTCCTCGATTGAAGAAGGTATAAAATTATTACATCCAAAGTCATGGCGAGTGTGCCTCGATCCCTATACCGCAAAGGAGCCCCTAAAAACTATTAATGGTAAGTTTTCTTTCGGAACGCTAGCGATTGGGTCAGAGCGCGGGTGGTCCGACTCCGAACGAGCCGTTTTAAAAATCAATGGATTTAACTTTTATCACCTCGGCGATCGCATCCTTAGAGTTGAAACCGCTTGTACCGCCGGAAGTGTTTTAATGCTCTCAGAATTAAATGCGTGGCAGCCGCATCGCAGTTTAATTGAGTAATTATTCTACGCGGACTAAAATGGACGCGGCAGGTTGTCCTTTTCCTTTTCCAATTATTTTCTTTAATTTCCATCCGCTGGGTACAGGAATATCAAAACCTCCTGGGGCTTCTAAAATAACCCTGGCGTCAATGGATAGCTGAGCGCTGTCGACCGCATTTTGAGCAATTTCTACAGCTCTCGATTCCCATAATTCCCAAGGTGGGTCAGCAAAAACGATATCATATTTTTCTTCTGTTTTTATGGGCTTCGTCGCATCACCGGTAATGATATTCAATGGAAGTGCCGGAAGTTTCATCGACTTCGCAACGGCTTGTGCATTGGCAGCTAAATCACTACCGGCGTGAAGATCCACACAGGTTGCTGACCTTGCCCCACGACTCAGGGACTCGAGAGCATAAGCTCCTGTTCCAGCAAATAAATCTAACACGGTAGCACTTGGAATAAATGCGGCCAATGAACTGAACACGGCTTCACGAATGTAGTCGGTAGCGGGACGGACTCCGCCCTTAGAAGGAACGCGCAATTGAATGCCGCGTGCGATGCCACCCGTGATACGCATCATTTAAAAATCTCTTATCGTGGAAGAAGGTCAACGGAGTTCCGCTCCTAATTTTTGTCGGGTGGGCGACCAACAACTCGTACGACCGCCAATCGTCTTTCTTTCTAATAAAATTTTTGTTTTTGGACAGCGGCCGCCCTTTTTCCATCGATGATTAAATAGCCAACTATCAGGAGGGTCGGACCAATCTTTTCCAATCACCCTGTAAGCGTCGCGGCAAACTTCGCAGAGTGTTTTGAATAATAGTTTAATGGATTTCGGACCAAACTTCCCTGCTTGCGCAGCAGGATGGAAACCCGCACGCCATAAAATTTCGTCTGCCATCCAATTACCAATTCCTGGAAATCTCTCCTGCATTAATAAAACAGCTTTGATCGGACTTCTTTTTCTACGCTTTAAAAAACTGGCAACTTCTTTTTCGGTAAATTCTTTTGAGAGAATGGCGGGCGAAATTTTTGCCCACCACGGTGGAACGCCTTCGCCTTGAAAAAATTGTACCCGGCCGAATTGTCGTGGGTCATTAAATACTAGTTGCTTACCAGATGACATTTTTAAAATCAGCTGGTCGTGTTTAATGGGTGGTTGATTTTTAGGGCGACACTCCATGCGCCCAGTCATCCCTAAGTGAATTCCTATCCAAATATTTTTATTAAAAAGAAAAACCATCTGTTTGGCGGCGGCTGCTGAACTATTGAGGCGGCTGTGCTGGAGGAGTTGTTTGAACGCATCGATTTTCTCACCCCTAAACACTCGGGCTTTTTTATTAATACTTATTTCCTTAACGGTCTGACCCATGCCGGGATTCCATTGCTTTCTAAAATATTCAACTTCCGCGAGCTCGGGCATGGTCTTTATTTAAATTTTAAATCTCTTGATGCAACCTTATCAATTTTAACTCTTTTTGTTGTTAAACTTTAATTTCTAATCAGGGTATTATTATGTCACCAAGCACACCGCTGCCCTATAAGATTAGTGTTCTGGTGTTTCTTTATGACGAAGCGGGTAAATTTTTACTCATACAAAGACGCAAGGCGCCGAACATGGGGTGTTGGAGTCCAGTAGGCGGTAAACTGGAAACAAGCATCGGAGAGTCTCCCTTTGAGTGTGCGGTACGTGAAGTGGAAGAAGAGGTAGGCAAAACAATAAAGACTGAAGATCTTCATCTCTTTGGAATGATTTCCGAAAAAGGCTACGAAGGTCAAAATCACTGGCTGATGTTTCTCTTTACTTGCCGCCTGCCACTTTCGGGTCTGCCCCCCACGATCGACGAAGGGCATTTTGGTTGGTTTTCACGGGAAGAAATAAATCACATCGCCGTTCCTGAATCAGACAAAACCCTGTTGTGGCCTATTTATGATCAACATCATCGTGGGTTTATTTCCTACCGTGCCGAGTGTCACCCCGATAAGCCTTTAGAAATGGTCATTGAGGAAACACAAGATAAGCCTAATTTAGATTAATGGATGATGCGGGCTCAGCGGCAGAATTTAAACGGACGAATCGAAAGCCCGCCTATCCGATTGGAAATATTCTGCGTGATTACTTGGCCAAAGAAGGACGCGAGGTAGCTCTACCGGTTACCTATTCTCAACTCCGTGATTTTTCTACCTCGGTTCCCTTGTTAGAACGCGGTAAAGATACGCTTTGGGAAACCGTGGCTTATCACCAAGACGAGATGGTTAAACTTTCTCAGGGACTTTTGGAAACCTATGCACTCCTGCGCGGCGAAGGAGGTTTGAAAGTTTTTAGTCACGTCTACGTTGATCGTATCGATTTTTGTTCTTTCGGTAATTCGCAACCATTCCGCGTCCGCATTGTTAATGCCTATAACGAAAATCATGATTATTTTTACGTGAAGAAAGGCGATGCTTCCCGTGTTTGCGGATTAGAGTTAGAACACCTGCTTTCGCCTAATCGAATGCACTACCTCACTTGGGGTGATACTTTAGTAGAAGAACATGTCACGGGTATCCCTGGAGATATTTTTGCTGAAAAGTGGATCGACGCGAATAGCCACCACCCTGTGCGACTGGCCAAAGAGCTAATCAAATTTGAAGAGCGATGTTTAGTGAGATTATTAGGAGATATGCGGGCATATAACTTTGTCATTGCGGTAACGCCTGATTTTGATGCCACGGCTATTCGCGTGAGAGCGATGGATTTTGACCAACAATCCTATGATGGCCGATTAAGATTTTATTTACCCGGATCATTTAAAGAAAATCGGCCCTTTACTCAACTTTGCGCTAAACATATCAACGCAGCGTCCGCCGCACAGTATCGAAGAGAAGAACAATCTTTAATCCACCGTCGTTTATTAGCCGCGCCCGAGCGAATGAGGGACTTATTAGCAGCGATGGATGCGAACATTTTAACTTCTCCGGAAAAAGCGATTGAATTAGCGGAAGGGTTAGCGGAGTACCATCGTGACCCAGCTTTTCGAATGCACAAAACGATGGCTGGGTTGATTGGAGAAAGTTTAGCACGCTTAGATAGAATTTTGCGTTTATAAAAGAGTAAGCGCTGGACAGGTTGGGCGCTTTAACGACAGACTCCATAGCCTGCAATGAGTGACTCTTTAAGGCATGAATGTGGTATCGCTTTAGTTCGTTTAACTAAAGACACGAAGTGGTACCAAGAAAAATACGG
>CAIOLH010000067.1 GCA_903859115.1 uncultured Opitutia bacterium
CAAAGGCGCAGCGGTAATTAAACCTAAAGTCAGCGCGGGCAAAACTAGATGAATGGGCGAGCCCCAGCCACAGGGAGGAAGCCAACCTAACGTTTTGGAAAATACCAAAGAGAGGATTGGACCCAAAACAAAAGCCGGCAAACAAACTCCCAATAAGGCAAAGCCCATCGGAACACGATCTAAGGAAGAATTAGGGTACGACGAAGCCAGGACCCCTACCGGAATGCCAATCAACACCGCCAAGATAATAGAGATAGTTCCGAGTGTTACCGAAACTGGAATTCTTGATCCGATAATTTCATTCACCGTCCATCCAGGGTATTTGAGTGAAGGTCCTAAATCTCCCTGCAGTAAATTCTTAATATAGTTTTTAAGTTGAATCACTAAAGGTTGATCCAAGCCGTAATAAGCTTCGAGACGTAGTTTTACTTCGGGTGGAAGCGGACGCTCTTTATCAAAGGGTCCACCCGGCACCGCATGAGCTAAGAAAAAAGTGGCGATCACGACCAGCAAGAGAACCGGAACCATTTCCGCCAACCTTTTTAAGACATACAAAAACATTAGGGGTTAGCGGCTTTAACTTTTTTCTCTAATTCTTCTGTAGTCGGAGGGGGTGGTAAACCGCGCGCATCGGAGCGCGACCAACCCATGCGATCCGAAACCGTTTCATATTCTTTATCATTTAATGAACTGGCTGACTTTAAACGAGTTTGGCGAATTTCACTATCGCGATGCATTTGCTCGATGGATTCTTTTTCGGCGCGTTCGCGATAAGAGGAGCAACCCATCAATAATCCTGAAGCCAGCATGCTCGTTACGAAAAATCTCATAGCATTACTATTCAGCGAGATCATCGTGGCTCAAGCACGGACAGACTTTAGATAAATTTAATCGATGGCGCGAGCGGGCGACCAAGTCGTAAAAAAAATTGCGGATGACTCGTGGAATAATTTTTAGGCTCAGACCCACCCAGGGCCAAAGTCCGTCGCATTTGCTTAAAAGATAAATCACGGCCTCGGATCGCACTAACCGGCGAGAGCCAACCCAAACGACCACCGTTCCATGATCGCCCCCAGCGGGTTCACCAAAAATTCGGGCCACTTCGCCCGCATTCTGAGCAAAAATGAAATGCTTACTTTGATTTCGGGCACTAAACCAAATCATCGTGCGATTACAGAGCGTGCAATCCCCGTCAATGAGGACAATAGCTGGGCTAATCGACATAGCCATAGAGTGAAGAAATCAGCCCAAGAGTGAAGGCCTTTTAGCCCATTTCGCACATTATCAGGAAAAGAGTCCAAAACATCGAAAAGCGCTTGTCATCATACTCCTAGAGTGCCAAATAAGCCCTTCCTACTGGGCCGGAAGGGTATCCAAGTGGCTAAAGGTCGCGGACTGTAAATCCGTTCAGCTTCGCTGTTCGTGGGTTCGAATCCCACCCCTTCCACCAGCAGGAATTTCAAAGCCCCCGAAGAAAGGGGGTATTTTGATTAAATCCGCGTTGACTCCGAGGGCTAGCCACGGCTTCCCTAATACTTCACATGGCAAACATCAAAGCTAACAAAAAGAGCGTTCGTCAGACCGCCGCTCGCGCCGCTCGTAATAAGATCGTTCGCACCCGTCTGAAAACCCTCGTTAAAGGTTTCACTGCAGGCTCACCCACCGCGGCTGCCTCACTCGTTGCCTCAGCTGCTGATAAAGCAGTTAAGTCCGGCGTGATCCATCGCAACAAAGCTAATCGCATCAAGGCCCGCCTCGCGAAGAAATTAGCTGCTGCAAAAAAATAGTGATTTAAAGTTTTTTCCAAGAACCCCGCCGTCTTCGCGACGTCGGGGTTTTTTATTTTAAATATGACCAAACCTCTCTCCATCGGATTTCCTAGCGGACTCTTTGGCGAGGAAGCCTTGCGTCTCGATATTCTACAACAGGGGGATGGTTGGTTCGCGATTTCTAAACCTGTTCAAATTCCTTTCGACGACCATCCGTGGCAAAATGGGGAAACTCATTTGATTGGTGCGATTCGCTCACAACTCGAAATGGGCAAACCAGAAATCGTTCGATTGGGCTTACAAGAACCTGCCTCAGCTTTCGGACCCGAACCAGAAGTCTCCGGTGTCGCCGTCGTCGCCGATCGCGCTCGCACTTTAGCCGCATGGCGTGACGCCTTGGGGTCATTTCAACTGCAATTCACCTATACACTCATCGCTAAGAACGAAGACGCTCCAGCCGAAGGTGGAGTGTGCGATTTATCGATTGGCATGGATGACACCAGGGGCCGGGCCTTTATCTCTAATCACCGGGGTAAACAGGCCGAGACGGATTTCATAGGCGGAGAGGTTTTTAACGGCTGGCGACAGTGGACCGCAAAAACGCGCTACCCGCGACGCGATCAAATACGCATCCACGCACACGAATGCGGAATTAAAATCGCCGGCGTATTAAATTATGAACGCACCGGTCGAATTACTTTAGCTGATACGGTAAGACGCGG
>CAIOLH010000068.1 GCA_903859115.1 uncultured Opitutia bacterium
ATAATCACTGCTTGGCGTGGGGTACTCATAATAAGTCTTTCCACTCCTTTCCTAAAACAATAATTTCGGGCTGCAATAATTGGTGTTTATCGTGCTGAACTTTCGCCCGCACTTGCTTCATCAGGGCCAAAACATCTTTAGCAGTGGCCTGACCCTTATTAATAATAAAATTAGCATGAATATTAGAAACTTCGGCGGCACCGATGTGTGTTCCTTTGAGTCCGACTGACTCAATTAAGCGTCCGGCATGATTTTCTTCAGGATTTTTGAAAACACATCCCGCACTCGGGTCACGTGGCTGAGAGCTGCGACGTTTCTGACTCATCTCATCCATGGTTTGACGAATCTTTTCAGGAGATTCTTTACCTGTGGATTTTAAAATAACCGATAAAATAACGGCACCGTGTAATTGCGGACAGTCTCGATACATCGCATCGAAACAATCGCGCTTGGCGGAACGATGAATACCGCGTGGAGTCAGCCAATCAATCGATTCTACACGATCAAAAATCCAAGAGTCCATCGCACCGGCATTCATGCGTAGTGATCCACCGATGGTTCCAGGAATGCCTTCTAAAAATTCAAAGCCCGTCAGACCATCACGTGCGGCGATACCACAGATTTCTTTGAGTCGAGCACCCGCTCCCATTTGTAAACGTCCGTCTCCAAGATTTTTTACTTCACCCCAATACTCAGCATTTAAGTGGATGATTAATCCATCATAACCTTCGTCTAAGACTAATAAATTCGAGCCACGACCTAATACAAAGTAAGGTAAGCCTAATTCACCGGCTGCCTGCAATAATACGACAATATCATTTACGGTGGCGGGTTCCGCATACCAACGAGCAACACCACCTACGCCTAATGTGGTGCGACGGTTTAAAGGTTCGGCCGCACGGATCAAAGCTTTCGCCGAAAGTTTTCCAGCCACCGATTCACCTAGGTCTTTAGTCATCACCGGCAGACCTTCTCGTCTTAAAATTAAAGCATAATTTTCGGCGTCGTGTTCGATGTCACCCGCACCCACAAATGCGACAACCGTCTTTTTGCCTTTGGTTAAAGGAGAAAGAATTTTAGGAAGTTCAGTTCTATCTTCAATCAGACGAAGAGCGGATCCAGCCACGACGGCGTCGGACCTTCCACCCTCCATAGCAGCTTCACCCGCGGAATACACGGGTAGAACGAAAGCAGCATCTGCAATATGTAAAGCTTGTCTAAACTCACTAGCGTACTGACGTGTGCGGGTGTGGCGATGCGGTTGAAAGATTACGATTAACTGCCCTTGGTGCGTTTCTTTAATCCATTTTAACAACGCCGCAATTTCTGTAGGGTGGTGAGCGTAGTCGGCTAAAACCAATAAGTCTTCACGTTCAAAAAGAATATCTTGGCGACGGCGAATACCGCGCCAACGCGTTAAAGGCTCACTCGCAATCGCACCAGTAATTAAATGCGTCACTGCTAAAGCCATCGATGCATTTGCACGATTGAACGCACCAGTCACTGGTACACTCACTTCGACTTTTTTAAATTCTCCACCGAGCACCAAACGCGATTGGCTCGAATTAGCACCCACGCATTCAGCAGTAAAGTCACCCGTCTCACCTACGCGGATTACACGAGCTTTCAATCCACGCGTTAAACGTTCGAGTCGCTCATTATTGGTAGGAATAACTACGGCGGTTGTAGTACGTTCAAACAGAGCACGAAAAACTCCTTCGAGAGCGGCTTCGTCCTTGTAGTAATCGGGGTGATCCCAATCTAAATTAACAGCGACAGTGATGTCGGGTGAAAAATGGCTGATGGTGCCGTCGCTTTCATCCACTTCCGCAACAACCCAGGGAGATTTTTGAGAGGCATGAGCGGGGGCAAAATTTGGGTCACGAAAAAGTCCGCCCAAAACATATCCGAAATCAACTCCCGCAGTGGCGAGGGCTGAAATAATTAATCCACAGGTGGTGGTTTTTCCATGACTGCCACAAACGGCGACAAATTTTTTATCCGCAACACTCTCCGCTAATAACTCACCTCTTCGTAGCACACGCGTTGAGTGTTTATCCGCGAGTGTGAGTGCAAAGTGTCCAGGTTTTACGGCGCTGGAACGTCCAATTAAATTAGGTTTACGTCCAGCGGCCCAAGGATCGCGCAGTAAGGGAATATCCGCATTCGATAAATGATTCTCCATCGGACTACCCGTCGAATCATCCCATCCATACACCTCGTTGCCTGACTCCTTTAAATAAATGGCGAGAGGTCCGACGCCCATTCCGCAAGCACCCAACATCCAAATGGATTTTTTCATTTCTTCACCCCTCCCTCTTTCGCTAAATCCAAAACCTCTTTCAAAATTTCTTCCCAATGATTATTAGCATCGGCCCGCGCCAAAGCTTCTTTCATGACCTGAAGCTTAGTGGACTCATTTAATAAACCAAAAACAACGTCATTAAGTTTCTCGATATTCTTTTCTGGAATCATCTGCGCGATACCCGCTTCGACTGCATAGAGTGCATTAGCTGTTTGATGATCATCCGCAGCGTAAGCATAGGGAACTAACACCGCGGGCGTACGACAGGTCGCAAGTTCGGCTAAAGTACCAGCACCTGAACGTGTGATGGCGATATCCGATGCCGAATACGCCGAAGCCATTTGATTACAAAATGACAAATAACGAATGATTGAGGACGGATTATTGACTTCGCCTTCACGACCACCAGCGCCCGTCAGACATAAAACGTGAATATTATTTTGTTTAAATAGTTCGTGGTTATTTTCAACCCAGCGTGTGAGCACTTGTGCACCCTGACTTCCACCTGTGACTAAAATCAGTCGACCCGTACTTGGGAAATTTAAATTATGTCGGGCAAGATCACGAGCGGTGGGTGTGATTTCTTTGCGAACAGGAAAGCCCGAGTCGTGCTGACGTTCCGCTGAAATATTTTTAATACGAACACCATGAGGGAGGTGAACGGATTGGGCAAAACGCGCGATGAGCCGAACCGCTTTGCCCGGACGGCGATTCGCCTCATGCACCAGAACAGGAATACCGCATAGTTTACAAGCAATCGCTGGTCCCAAGCTCATGAATCCACCAAAACAAATTAATACCGAAGGACGAAATTGACGGACTAACTTCAGCGAAGACAAAACGGCACCGAGAAGTGAGGGGAAAAATAAAATTTTATTAATCAGGCCCGGACCAAAACCACGACCGCGACCGGCGACGAAATTGAGTCCGCGGTATTTTGCAGTCATTTGCTGATCCACGATTTTGCTACTAACAATGAGTAAGGTTTCGTGATTTTGACTCTGTAAACTCTCGGCCAAGGCGATACCCGGTGCGAGATGTCCGCCCGTACCACCGCATGCCAAAAGAATTTTACTCATCCCCTAATCTCCTTCGCCAAAAACGGCGCCTTACTCGCATCGCGGATGCAGTTAAGAATTAATCCCACCATGCTCGACATGATGACAAGATTAGTTCCACCATAGCTTAAGAACGGTAAAGAAATTCCTTTGGTGGGCAATAAACCTGTGACCACGCCCATATTCACCAAGGCTTGAAGCACCAAGAAAAGCGTCGCTCCCAAACAAATATTTAATCGGTACAAGTCAGTGCTGAAACGCATCGCACGATAGGCGAGCCAGAAAATTCCAAAGTAAGCACAGGCAACCAGTGCGGTGCCTATAAATCCGTGTTCTTCACCGATGTTTGCTAAGACGAAGTCCGTATGCGCTTCGGGCAAATAAGAACGTACCTGTAATCCATTCGCGGCACCCTTGCCTGTGATTCCACCCACACCAAAGGCGACCATGCCTTCGAACAACTGATAAGCTTCATCAGCACGACGACCCCAGGGATCCATGAAGGATGTGATACGTCGCATACGACTGCCCCAATTCATAACCAGAATCACCAGACCCGTAGCACCAATAATAAAAGTGGGGATCGTGTACTTCCATCTTACGCCCGAGATGAACATCATTAATCCACCCACCGCGAGACATAGAATAATGGTTCCCAGGTCAGGTCCAAATGCAATAAAGATGCAAATAATAGCAATGACTCCAACTGGTTTGAGGAAACCTTCACGAACATCGACCCATCCTTTCGGTGTAAAAAAAACGGCACCACGGTTTTTGAACTGAAAAATATCAAACTTTGCTGGTAGCGTGTGACGTTGCATTCTCGCCAATAAATCCGAGAGACAAATGATCATCGCAATTTTTCCGATGTCAGAAGGCTGCAATCTGAAAAATCCGAAATCAATCCATCGCCACGAGCCATTAACGGTCACGCCGATTCCTGGAATCCGGGCACATAACATTAAAAAGAGTGCCCCGTAGAAAACAGCCCAGCGATGTTCACGCAAACGATCCAAGTTAACTCGATAAGCTAACCAAGCGGCGAAGAGGGCGAAGGGAATGTAGGCTAACTGGCGATCAAACGCAGCGGTGCGATTTTTAGCTGAGAGCGAAATGCCTGCGCTGTATTGATTGACTAAACCGAAGACGATCAAAGCCACCGTGATTATCGCAATCCCCACAGAGTAACTCCGGAGTGAACCGGGCGTCTCCTGTTTGGCTGCGATAATCATAGTGGATTATGACCGAGAATTACTTACGTGAAGAATTCGGATTCGAAGACTTAGCAGGCTTAGCGGCAGGAATTTTTAATTTCTGACCTCCCTTAAGAGCGGCGTTCAAAGGTAATCCGTTGGCCGCAGCTAAATCCTTAAGAGCAACTTTCTCGCGGGCAGCGACGAGTTGTAAGGTTTCGCCTTGGACAACGGTGTGAACGCCACCTGGACCCGCGGTGATGGGCTGAGGTGCGACAGCGGTGAGCGCTGGAGCAGAATTCCGAGAGCCTGCTGAGTAAGCAGCAAGATCGGGATCTTTTTCGAAGCCACTCGTACTGCGGCAACCGTTGACTCCGACGAGTACGGCGATGACGCAGAGGTGTAATAGAACAACAGCACTGACGGTGAGGATAGGACGCATGGTATGGTTTTGGTTTGGGTTAGGAGAAATTATATTCGGTTAGATAAAGCGACAGCGGCCCTTTCGAACACGACGCCGCGTTCGGCGTAACCAGCAAATTGATCAAAGCTAGAAAATCCGGGACTGAGCAAAATAGCCATCGGACCATGGGAATCTTTGGCGGCGGCCACGACGGCATCTTGTAATGAATTATAAATGCGAGCGGGCTTACCGAGTGCTTCGAAAGTTTTTAATAAATCAGGTGCGGTCTCACCAATTAAGTAAGCAGACTCAATTTTTGGACTTACTTGTTCAGCAAAGCGTTTTAAGTCTCCACCCTTCCATTTACCGCCACCGATCCAGCGGACCGGAATATCAAATTGTGCTAACGCGGCGTAAACCGCGTGGAAATTAGTACCCTTCGAGTCATTCCAGAACTCGACGCCACGCGCTTCGGCGACTTTTTTCAGTCGATGCGGTGCCGCACGAAATAATTTAGCGGACTCTTCAAGAATACGCAGTGGAATACCCTTAGCTTGCCAATATTTTACAGCGAGTGACCAGTTTTCACGCTGAGGCCACGATTCAAAAATAGATCCCGTAGGAATTTTTCCATTCACCTCATCGCGTGTCGCCACCACTGTTTCGGGAGGTAAAGAAATGCCAAACTTTTCAGCATGCGCGACGACCGATTCACCGACGATTAAGATACCACCAGGAATCATTCGCTCGATGAGTTTAAATTTGGCCCGGAAATAACTTTCTAAATCACCGTGACGATCTAAGTGGTCCTCATCGAAATTAGTCCACAATACCGCCTCGGGTGTAAAATGTCGCAAGTCTTCACCTTGGAATGAACTGACTTCGACCACCGCTAAAAATGCGGCGTTGGAAGAAGTATTAGAAAGAGCCGTTATGGGCAGACCGACGTTACCGCAGGCAATGGCATTAAGTCCGGCACGCTTGTGTGCGAAAGATAAAAATTCGGTAAGGGTGGTTTTACCGTTAGTACCCGTGATGGCGATTGAAGCACCACACCACATGATTGCACCGAAATCTAATTCACTTAAACAATGCAGACCCGCGCGACGTGCAGCCAAGAGCCATGGGTGCGACTGCGCAAAACCAGGGCTATAAATAAGTAAATCATGACGCGCCGCTTCATCCGGACCAAATTGACGATTCTCACCTTTCTCATCATAAATAACGGAAGCAAAACCGGCTAAACTCAAAGCATCAGCCACGGCACGACCACTCACACCCGCACCTAAAATAGCGGCGGGGCGAATTAAACGCGTGCGGAGTGAGGCGGGCAATTCGTTCATCGAATTTTTAAGGCGAGGAGGCCCAAGAGACCGAAGAAAAGTGAGAGAATCCAGAAACGCACGACGACCTTCGTCGTTGCCCAACCTTTTTTCTGAAAGTGATGATGAATCGGCGTCATGAGAAATAATCTCTGTCCACCCGTTCGTTTAAAGTAAGCTACTTGTAAAATAACAGAGACCGCTTCGACGACGAAAACTCCACCCACAATCGCCAACATGAAAGGCTGATGCATAAAACAGGCAATCGCACCGAGTGCGCCACCGATGCCTAAGGCTCCCACGTCGCCCATATAAATTTCAGCAGGCGCTGCATTGTGCCAGAGAAATACCAATCCACCGCCGAGTAAGGCTGAACAGAATACTGCGAGCTCGCCGGCTCCAGGAACATAACTAATTAAAAGGTAGTTAGACCAATTGAGATTACCAGCGAGGTAAGCAATCAGGCCAAATATTGCCGTATTAATTAAAACACAGCCAATCGCTAAACCATCTAAGCCATCGGTAAGATTAACGGCGTTAGAAGATCCAACGCAGACCAATAAGATAAATATTACGGCAACGGCTAAGCAAACGATGAACGGTAAACCCAAGGACTGAGCGGACCAAATGGGCTTAGATACAATCGGGAGCCAAATTTCGCATAGGCTCGTACGATAATTGGCATCGAGTAAAACAATACCAATGGCGCCTAAAGCAACGAGTGCCTGACCCGCTAATTTTGTTTTCGCAGAAATTCCATCCGCACTACCGCGTTTAACTTTCAACCAATCATCCCAGAATCCAACCAGACCCATGCCCACTAAAGTAAAGAGTGTGGCGAGGACTAAAACATTGGGACGGGCCCAAAGTAATACAGAAGGAATCATGGCGGCTCCGATTAAGAGTCCCCCCATCGTCGGCACCTTGCCTCCCTCTTTAGCTAAGTTACCCATCAGTTGTGCGGAACGTTCAGGTTGGCGAAGTGCGCTGAGCGCTTTAATAATTTTGCTCGATAAGAGCATACCGATAACGAGTGCGGTAAAACCTGCTAAAATCGCACGAACGGTCAGGTATTCAAAAAGACGGAAAGGTCCCCAGAATGATTCCAATTGATGTAAGTAATAAAACATGGACTAGTGGAAAGAAAGTTGGGCTTG
>CAIOLH010000069.1 GCA_903859115.1 uncultured Opitutia bacterium
GGCATGCGGGCGCTTGGAGAGTTCAGTAGCCAGATTGGCTCGGACTTCAGATGATAACGGCACACCGCCACCAACAACGTGTGAGGCGTAGGAATTTAAAACCTCAACGACCGCATGAGACTCGTCCGACTTCAGCCAATCAACTGGACGAATCTCTAATGCAATCGCAGCCATTGCTTAGCGCAGTTCTTTACCCGAACCGTCGAATAACTTAAATGCTTCAATACTATAAGTGGCATCAGGCTTGGTGCCTAAGCGAACCTTACAGGACTTCATTAAGTCGCGGAAATATTCACGGTCTTCTTTCACGATGCGATCCAAGTTAATCGGGTGAAGCAGAATATTGATTTCTAATTCTTTATCCGGACCGACTTGTTCGCGTAGACGACGAATCACACTTAAAAGCTTACGCTGAATTTCTACAGAAACGGTGCGAGGATTTTTAACGATGCCACGACCCTGACAGTGCGGACAATCCATGTACATCGAGGTCGTATTCGACTCGGTGTGACGCTGACGTGTCATCTGTAAAACGCCTAATTGGGAAATCGGTAAAATCTGGTGCTTGGCTCGATCGTCTTCCATCGCTTGGCGCAAAGTATCGTAAACCGTTTTACGATCTTTGGGGTTTTTCATATCGATAGTATCAATCATGATTAAGCCACCTAAATTGCGGAGCTTGATTTGGCGTGCTCCTTCGGTAACGGCTTCGATATTAGCCTGTAAGATATAGTCTTTGCCATCCTTGGTCGTACCGCGGTGCGAACCTGTGTTTACGTCGATAGCGGTGAGCGCTTCAGTCTCATCAATCACAATTTCACCTCCGCTAGGAAGTGGAACGCGGCGTTGGAAGAGTTGTTCAATCTGACGTTCGATATTATAGCGTTCAAATACCGGAATCGGATCTTTATAAAGTTCGACGCGTGAACTGGAACGCGGAGAAATTTCGGCGACTAATTCTTGGACGATTTTAAAGTCCTCTGGGTTATCAACGAGAATACGATCTACTTCTTCGGTGAGGAAGTCGCGAACAGTTCGTTCAATTAAACCAGGTTCAGTGTAGAGCAATATCGCCTTTTGTTCCGACTTGTTAATTTTCTCAACAATCGACTGCCAGCGACGAAGCAACATATGGAGATCGCGCACAAACCAACGCGCTTGCTTGCCTTCACCCGCCGTACGAATGATCACACCCATACCTTCAGGAATGGTGAGTGAACGTAAAATATCCTTCAGACGTTCACGCTCGGGAGCTTCTTCAATTTTGCGTGAAACACCGCAAGCACCACTAAAGGGCATGAGAACTAAAAATCTTCCAGGGAGAGCGATGTTAGTGGTCGAACGAGGGCCCTTAGTTCCGATGGTGTCCTTAACCACCTGAATGACGATATCAGATCCAGCAGGAAATAACGTTGGAATATCTTTCGCTTGGTAGCGGGCTTTGCGTTGTTTTTGTTCAGCCGATTCATTGTCGCGGATGAATTCAACCTGCGAGTCATTAGCGGCTGGCAACATATCCCAGTAATGCAGGAAGGCGTTTTTTGACTGACCGATGTCGACGAAGGCAGCTTTTAATCCAGCTTCGAGATTTTGTACGCGACCTTTAAAAATCGAACCGACCATCCGGTTTTCACCTTTGTGTTCGATTTCGAATTTATCGAGAACACCGTTCGTGAGTAGCGCGACGCGTTTTTCAAGCGTCTCAGCATTAATCACGAGTTCGCGATAGTTAGCACGGTCCTTGGAGAAGTGCTTCACGATGCGTTGCAAGAGAGGTAACTCTTTGCGACGTTGCGCGGCCTCTTCGGCTAGTTGCTTTGGATCAACCCCGGAGGAAGTTGGCAGTGTGCCTTCTTCAGGGAGGTCGTTGAGGTTATCGTCGGAATTATTTGGGTCGGTCATCGCAGTAGTATGGCGTTAAATGCCAGTTACCGGAGTCCCCCTATTCTCACCGCCATCCACCGAATGTCGATGGACGCTCTGGACTAATCCGAGAAGCAAAAAGCAGCTGAGAATAAAGGACCCCCCGTAACTGAGGAAAGGTAGTGGAACGCCCGTGACGGGCATTAAATCGATATTCATGCCAATATTAATAATGACATGGGTGCCGATAATCACCGCGGCACCAATAGCTAACAAAGATCCGAATCGGTCGATGGCTAATAAGGCGGTTCGTACAACGCGCCAGAGCAAGAATGCAAAAGCGACAATGACAAAGAGCCCTCCCCTGAAACCAATTTCTTCAGCCATTCCAGAAAATAGAAAATCATTATGTGCCGCCGCTTCGGGAAGGTAACCGTACTTCGCTTGCGTGCCCTTACCGATGCCTTGTCCCTCTAATCCGCCACGACCTACGGCAATCACAGCTTGTTTTACATTCCAAGTCGCTCCACGTCCACGAGGATCGATGATCGAAGGCGCCACAAAAGAAAGTAGGCGTTCACGCTGATAATCTTTCAAAAGAAAGAACCAAGCCGTTTCTTCGTGTTTACCGCGCACCGTTTTAGCAGGATTTAAATCATCTTCATGTGCTTGAGCGTAAGCCGTAACTTTGGAAGCGTAAGAAACCAAGTCGAGGGCGACGATCCCTCCCAATAAGACGGCACTCAATCCCGCCACCATGAAAAACCTGGAACTCAGGCCGGCAACAAACAACAAGGCAAATGACAGTGGAAGGTAGATGAGTGCTGAGCCTAAGTCAGGCTGCACAAAAATCAAGACAAACGGTAAGCCCGCCGCCGCCAAAACTTTGACCACGGTGGGCCACGACTTACGCCAAGACCCAATCGGTTTTAAGACTAAGACCGCCGCGATAAAAATGAGAACGGTAACTTTGGCGAACTCCGAGGGCTGAATCGAAAAGGGACCGAAATCCATCCACCGGCGGGCCCCGTTAATACTTCGAATAAATGAACCTATATTTATTTTAAAAAATGCACAAAAAGATATCGGTACCAACACGAGTATTCCGATTAAATAAATACGGCGCGCATGGACACGCAGTTTGCGATAATCCAACGAGGAAATCATCCAGTAGGCCACCCATCCGATGGCCAAATAAATCATCTGAGAGTTCGCAAAATTAGTCTGTCGATACGATCCTGCTGAATCAATCGCGACGACCCCTAAACTGCTTAAAAGTAAAATAATGACGACCTGCGTCCAATCCGTCCGCCAAGAAAAATTGGCAAATTTCTCCCACCAAGCAGACACCTGGGCTCCTTCACTCTCAAAAAGGCGGGACATAGGTAAAATCAAACATCTAAAAGACAATGTGCAAGGCGAACCTCCCGAAAGGGCTTGCGGACTGAGCACAGCTGGTAACTTTTAGACCCGACCACACCGCTTCAACTGCATGGCATTTGCTACCGACCAAAGTACAATTTCCGTAGTCATCTTTTTTGCAGGGATGATGGTTGCTTACGCTTTCTTGAAACGAAGAGCGACTACCCTAAAAGCCATCTACGAGGAGCGTTTAAAAAATGAAATCGAGTTGGCAAAGCGCGAGGCCTCTTTGGAAACCTCTGAACTACAAGTTAAAGTAGAAGCCTCTCAACGTGAAGCGGGTCGACTGCTCGCGCTCGCTCAAACCGAAGCTGAAGCGGTCACCGCATTAAAAACCGCGAACGAAAAAGAGCGGGAATTTTTACAAAAAGAAATCTTACGTCTCTCGGGCTTGAAGCCTGATGAAGCTAAACGTCTGGCTTTTGAATCACTGCAGAAAAAATATGAAAGTGAAGCCCGCCGTTTACGTGAAGAAAATCTCGATCGTCCCGAACAAGAAACCGAAGAAGAAGCTCGTCGTATTTTAATTAGCGCGATGCAACGGTTGACGACCACGACCACACAGGACGCGACCGCCGTGTCCGTTTCTATTCCCAGCGAAGATATGAAGGGACGTCTCATCGGTCGTGAAGGTCGTAACATTCGCACCTTCGAACAAAGCACTGGCGCCACCCTCTTGATTGATGAAACACCAGGCATGGTTTTAATTTCTTGTTTCGATCCCGTGCGTCGCGAAGTCGCGCGCATTGCCCTAGAAAGAATGGTTAAAGACGGCCGTATCACCCCTACTTTAATTGAGGATTTTGTACTGACCGCGGAAAATGAAGTCACGCGCCACGCTCAACATTTAGGACACGAAGCGGTGAGAGATTTAGGTCTTCCCCCGATGGATGTTAAGATCGAAGAATTATTAGGCCGACTACACTTCCGCTTATCTTCGAATCAAAATACTTTAGCACACTCAATCGAAGTAGCCCAAGTCTGTGCCGTACTCGCTGCGGAAATTGGAATCGACCCTGTGATAGCGAAACGCGCAGGATTATTACACGATTTAGGTAAAGCGATTGATGCCGATAATGGTTTAACTCATGCCGCCGCTGGAGCTAATCTACTTCGTCGCGTCGGCGAAGATCCACGCGTCGTCAATGCCGTCGCCGCTCACCACCGCGAGGTCGAAGCAGAAAGTTTATTCGCACCTCTCGTGATGATTGCGGATAGCGTTTCCGGCTCACGCCCTGGAGCTCGTTCATCGACTTTAGAAAGCTACGCTCAACGCGTGAAGAATCTGGAAGAGTTAGTGCTTACCTTTGAGGGCGTTAAAGAAGCTTACGCATTTCAATCCGGCCGCGAGCTTCGCGTCATCGTCGATCCCGCGAAAGTGGATGACTTTGCCGCGAGTGAATTACTTCGCCGACTCCGTTCCGCGATCGAGGAAAAACTTTCCTACCAAGGTAACATTAAAATTACCCTGATTCGGGAACAGCGCTTTACCGACGAGGCTCGCTAGTCCCAGGGGGCGCCAACCTCGGTTAAGGGCCAAAAAAGGTCAAATTATGAACAAATTTTCACCATTTTAGCAGAATGGGGACTTTCTTATTGTTAAAGTAGGGGGAGGTACTTATTCACAGGGGTTCTAAGATGAGAATCTTAGCACCCTCGGTACCTCTCTTATTCAACATAAGTCAAAAGCAGGAAACCGAAAATACCGACCCATCAGCCAC
>CAIOLH010000070.1 GCA_903859115.1 uncultured Opitutia bacterium
AGGAAGCTGCGTATCCACGCGAACATAGATTGATTTAACGGGGTGTCGCCCGTGCTGTCCAGCGTTGAGCCAACGGTGCCGAGTGCTCGGGGCGGGAGTCGAACCCGCATACCTTTCGGCGCCAGAACCTAAATCTGGTGTGTCTGCCATTCCACCACCCGAGCGACCTGTAGTTAAACATTTTACTGCTCTCCGCCCTCTGGCAAGCGCTTTGCGATTTAGTCTTTTAAATTAATTGACCCAAACGTGACCCCATTTTGGCGTAAAGCTCTTGTTGGGTTTCACCCGCCGTAATTAAATCATCCTCAAGACGAATTCGATTGGGCTCAAAGAGGGTGGCAATGAATGATCCACCGAATCGGAAATATCCTTTTTCTTCTCCTTTAGTAACGGGAGAGTTTGGAGAATAGGTTTCAATAATGGTGCCCACGTTGGTGGCGCCGATTGCTACAACGGTGACGAGTCCAAACGGTCCCGCATCGATCGACATTCTGTGACGTTTATTTTGCCAAAGATAACTGACATCACGTCGCAATGCGTAGGGGTTCACTGAAAAGAGCGATCCGTTAATCAAAGTGGGCTCAGAGGGAATGCCCGCAACGGGAAAATGAAAACGGTGATAGTCGACCGGACAGAGTCGCGAGCATACTAACACGCCATTCTTGTATCGCTCGGCCAGAGACCGATCACCGAGAAAAGTATTTATGTCAAAGGTCTGGCCCTTTGCGAATACGCCCTTGATTTTTGAAATATCTTGAAACCCTAAATGTCTACCGTCGGCTGGGAGAATCGCACAATCAGCCTGTCCGTCGATGGGACGCGCCGATGGTTTTAATTTTCGATAAAAGAAATCATTAAAACTTTTATACGACTCAATATTTTCATCTGCGAATTCTGATGTATCTAATTTATAAGTCTTAATAAAGGGCGCAATCCGTTGAGCGCTGCTGGGACGATCCATGGCCCAGCCGTAAATCTTGGAGAATATCGTTCGCTTTACCAAGGCGTGGAGGGCGACTTTGCCCAGGGGGTTGCCGTAGATTCTTTGTAACCAGGCTTCGCCGTAGACCTGTTCAGTTTCAATCTGACCAGTATGGCGATTCTTGAAGGTTATTGGGTCATTCGGCTCCATGCCTTAAGATTTGCGAAATTTTGAGTGTAAGGGAACCATTTATCTGACAAATATAGAGATACCTTCCGATGACCCGACTGGCCCTCATTTTTACCCTATTTATAACTGCATTGCAGGCCCAATCGCGTCGCATCGAAAAAACCCCGGAAACGATTCAGGCTGAAGTAGAAGCCGAGATTGTCCGCACTCGTTTGGATTTAGCCGAATCTCAACGCCGCCAAGCTAAACAAGCATCCGATCTGGAAATCAAAAAAATCGAGATGGAAAATCGTATCCGCCAACTCAAGACCGATGCAGCAGGTGCGATGGATGACGCCGAAAAATCTCAACTTAATTTAAAGACTTCGATCGCTAATGTTAAGGCGACCTTGGCTTCAGGTGAAAAAGATGCCCGACGTGCTGAATTTGAAGCGGACGTGAAACTAGCCAGCGCTCAGGCTGCGGTTGAATACGCGCGCTTGGAAAAAGTCGGAGAAATTGCTCGCTTGCAGAAAAAAGTCATCGAAACTACGAGCGGTAAAATAGAGTATCCTTTAGAGCCTCTCGCCGCAGGTGTTTTGCGTATTTCCGATCGAAGAATTCCTTTTAATGGAATCGTCGATGAGACGTTGGCGAAGTTTGTCTGTGACCGAATCGCTTTTTATAATGCGTTAGATAAAAATGCTCCAATTTTTATCGTGATCGACCGTTCTCCGGGGGGCTCGGTGATGTCAGGTTACCAAATTTTACAGGCGATGGAATCATCGCAGGCCCCGGTTTACGTAGTCGTTAAGGGTTATGCTGCTTCGATGGCTGCTATCATCACAACGATGGCTAAGCAGTCTTACGTTTACCCGCAGACCGTTGTTTTACATCACCAAGCCAGCACTTCGCTTTCTGGAAATCAGACCCAGTTAGAGCAGCAATTAAAGTGGTCCAAAATTTGGTGTGATAGGATCTTTGTAAAGGTCGCGAATAAAATGGGTATCACCGTCGACGAATTTGTCTCTAAAATGTACGCCGCTGTTTCGACAGGTGATTGGAAAGTTTTGGGAACCGAGGCGGTTAAGTTAAAATGGGTTACCCATGTAGTAGATCGCATGACTGAAGAGGGCGTGAATAACACTGCCGCCGTTCCCGCTTTAGGTGCAATAAAACCCGATGGTCTCAATGGTACCACCGCTTTAAACCCCTTAACCCCATTTGATATTTGGTGGATTTACGATCCTTCTACTGAATTTATTTACCGCTAATTAAAAAAAACAAAAACATGTCTAATCATACTCATTTGAAAATCTTCAGCTTGTTAATTGGGCCAGTTCTTTTTGCCCAAGCTACGCCCGTTAAGACTGCAAATAGCGATACGGCGAATCCATCACTCTCTGCGGTCGCACCGTTGCCTACCACCGTAGCGCCGGGTCCAGTCATTGTTCGCGAAGATTTAACATCCGAGCAAAAAGATAAAATGAAAGAAGTGGACCGCATGCGGGTGGAGAAAGCTTTGATTGATGCCCAATTGGCCCTGCAAGAAGCCAAACGCATGGAAGAGATTGCTCCACTGAATGCCGAATCAATGAAGTTATCGGCTGAGCGCTCTCTCCGTTTAGCCAAAGCGTCCGCCGAGGCCTCAGCTTTAGAAGAAGAACGCACTAAACTCGAACGTCAGTCCGCCCTCGAACTCGCTCGTTCCAATGCACGCTTAATTGAAAAAAATAATAAAATCCGCGAACTGGAAGCAGAAGCGAAACAATTACAATTAGAAGCCAGTAACACGGTCACACGCTTAACTAATGAAATTAATCGTTTTCAGAAAGAAGACGAAGCGCGAAAAATTGCCGCGAATGTTAAACCGAAATATTTAAAAGACCCTTATCTAGATGGTGTTCTATATATCACAGACCGCCGTATAACTTTCAATGGTGCGGTCACTGATCAATTAGCCGACTACATATGTCAGCGGATCAATTTTTATAATAATCAATCCAGTGAGTTCCCCATTTTCATCGTGGTCGACAATAGTCCAGGTGGATCTGTTTCAGCTGGATACCTCATCCAAAAAGCGATGGCGGCTTCCAAGGCTCCCGTTTATGTCGTGGTGAAGGGCTTTGCGGCATCGATGACCGCGGTGATTGCGACCTGCGCCGAAAGATCTTTCTGTTACCCTAATACCATCATTCTTCACCACCAGGTTTCTAATAGTGTGAAGGGCAACATGACCGTGTTGAAGGAGCAGATTGAGTTCACCAAGTTATGGTTTGAACGCATGGCGACACCCGTCGCGAAGAAGATGGGAATCACGCTCGATCAGTTCGTTAAGAAGATGTACGAGAATGATTCTACGGGCGACTGGCAGGCCTTCGGTGAGAAAGCTAAAGAACTTAAATGGATTGATGTCGTCGTGGATCGTATTGAAGAGACGGCCGTGCTCGATATGCTTGCGCCGGTGCCTGCACCCACAACGATGTTACCGAAGTCAGCCCAATCCGAGTACTCAGGTGTTGCGATTAAAGCCGACGCCAACGGTAAGCCCTATTACGAGCTCCCCTCTTTATCGAATCCGTTCGACGCTTGGTGGATTTATGATCCCCACGGTCTGTACCGCGCTCGCTAATTAACGAACGAGTTCAGCGGTCTTAGTAGGTGTAATCGACCCAGAAGTTTTATCTGCCAGCAATTTGCTCCAGTCGTCGGCGATGCGGATAGCTTCTTGCAGTTGAATATCATAATCCGGCCAGTCCTCATCTTCGAGTGGCTCGCGGATGCGAGACTGGCGTTTGGATTTACTGGTATATTCAGCGCCTTCCTTTTTTTCCTGTTCGAGGGCGGCATCCAATTTTACATCCTTTACCTTGAATGAATTCTTGGAGAATTGATTGAGTTCATTACGAACTTGTTCGCGGAAGGTGAGATCATCGGTGCGTTCTTGG
>CAIOLH010000071.1 GCA_903859115.1 uncultured Opitutia bacterium
GCGATTAGTTTAATGGGGCAAATGGAGCGTTTTGGTGACGACGACCTAAACTCCAAACCTCAATGGATTAATGCCCTCAATCACAGAATCACACTTTTACGTCAAAAAGCCGCACAGCAAATTCCGAGCCTCATTCAAGAAGCCGAGTCCGCCAAGCACAGTGGACAGTGGGACTTATGCATTAACACCTTAGCTAAAATTAGAACACTCGAGCGCGATCACCAACTCAGCCTGACCGAAGAAGTTCAAACCTCGATTCATAGTCTTGAAAATTGGGCTGGAGAACTAGCCACTGCCCACGAAGCCGAAGCAGCGATTAAATCCAACACTCAACAATTAATAACTCAGTGGGAAGTTCTTTCTGAAAGTATCCAAAACGGTAAGTCTCCCGTGGTCCTAATCTCTAGTCTAAACGATTGGCTAGAACGTGCTAACAATTTTGCTGAACATCTTCCGGCTGGATTGGTTGATGAAGTTAATTCTGCGCTCAAGTTAAGCCGTTCACGCCTCACTCGTCGCTACGTCCTCTTACTCTCTGCCTGGATTGCTGGTTTTCTCGTTCTCGCGGGCGCTATTTTCTACGCCTATCGTATTCAAGAATTAAAATCGGAGGCTCGACGTAATTTTCAAGAGATTAGATCACTCTTAGAAATCTGGGACACCGAAGTCGCAGCCCAGAAACTATCCAGCGATAATAAAAATTATATCTTAACTGAAAAGAGTTCTGAATTTCTTGATGAATACTCAGAAATAAAAAAGTTGATTCAGGAACAACGTGAAAAAAATGCTCAACTACGCACCGAAGCCAATTACCTGCAACAAGCCCTTAAATCAGGTATTAATCTTTCGAACTACGCAGAAATTAATACTCACGCTAAAGCCTACATTCAGGCCGTGTCTCAAGTGGGATCCAAGGCCCACGAGGAGTTAAAGAAACTCTGTCCCGACCCCACGCTCATTCTTTCGACCTGTCAAAAAATCACAGAAGAGAATCGTACCCAGTTATTTAATCTACGTATCGAACTCAAAAAATCACTCGGTAGTAACGAAAAAATTTCTGATTTACCCAATGCCATTAACACCATTGAGAAAATTCGCCCACTCATTCTCAGCCTTTCCATCGCAGGCGTGAAAGACCTCGATGAAGCGAATGCTGAAATTGATCGAGCCAACATCAGAATTACGAGTGAGAGTAATGCGCTTTCTCAAATTCAGAGCCTCACACAGTGCACCGACCTGAAACTCTATTTAAATGCCCTTGGCTCTCTTACCAAAAATAATACCACGAGTTCACATCTCAACAAATGTGCTCAAACGATAATCAATCACTCTCCTAAGATTCTCACCCTTCCCCGTTCAGTTTTAGCTCCTCACATGGGAGCCATGTGGGATAATATTCCGAACACCGACTCATCCGGACTCTTCCAGCCCTCTGAACTCACTCCCTTTGAATCTAATATCGTTCAAGCTTTGGCTGACACTCGCACCGCTCTCTCCCTGCGTCGTTATTACGTCCGTCAAAATTCCTCCGAAGGTATCAAGAAATTACGCTCGGTGGTTATCTCAGGTGAACTAGACATACAACGTAAAGGCTTTAACGGCGGTATTGAATATGTGCTGAGCGCTAAAGAGCTGAATCGTGATGGCGAGTTAGTTGATTCTACTTGGAGTCGACGAGAATTCCGAACTGAAAAAGGCGAATTTATTTCCCGCGGTGAAGACCTGGTAGAAGAGACTCCTCTGGGTGAACTCGATTATCTCCGACAATTCAATCGCTTCTTTGAAGTTAAAAACGGACAACTCTCCGAACCCATCATTCGTAAACTTGATTTAGTCCGTCGCAGCCCAGCCCCATTCTTCGAACTGAGGGCCTATCAACTTCAAGAGCTTTTCAAAGTCGCTAATCAACGCCCGGAAGTTTGGGGAATTTTATATTCACCTTCCGCGCAACGCGACGCTGAGCAGCTTCGACGCATTACTCAAAGTTCCATCAATTCCTACGACTTTTTATTCAAAGAAAAATGGTCAGAAGTCATGGGCGATCTTAAATCCATTCTTCTCCGTCAAGGCGGTTGCACTTACGCCGAGGAAGCACGTTTCTGGAGAAGCCTCATGGCGACCCTTCGCACACAGAAAATGATTTATATCGGTTTCCAATCCGATGAAGGTGAGGCTATTCTCCGCGAAAAACTTTCGAATACACTAATTTTTGGCATAGATAATGAGGGTAAAGCTAATGTGATTTATCGCGTCGACGCCGAGGGCAACCGCACCCGTATCAACGAACCCGCACCGCTCTCACCCCTGCTCCGCCTTTCGACAACTGTTACGGAAGCCGCTAAAGCTTCAAAAATTCCCGCCAACCTCAACATACCCGAAGGAGGCTGGGAAGTCATTCTCCTCGGCCGTGACTTATAATCGATGAGTAAACAATCTACATTCCGCCTACGCTGGAAAGGCGTCATTTCCGAGCCACTCTCCTTAGGTCAGATCAGCGATAAATTACGTTCCGGCGAAATTAGCCTCATCCATAATATCGAAGTCGAAGGCTCGTGGATAACCATTCGCGAGTATTTCCGTACCATCGGCCTCAGTCGCTCGCCCATCACTACCGCCACACCAATAAAAAATCAGGAAGCGGTCGTTAATCCTTCGGAATTAAAAACCGATACTCATTATAAAAGTTCACAGCCTAACCTTGAACACACCGTTCGGATTGGCTATCTCTGGTGCGGCTCTACTTTTATTTTTCCACTTTTGTTTTCCCTCATTGTACCCTTGTTAGAATTTTTAACTAAATCTAGTTTTCCATTCTCCTCCCGATTCGTATTACTTGCCTTTGGAACACTTGCGGGATGCGGGCTTCCCTACTTAACCATCCGACACATCAACTTGACCATGCAAGACCACGGACTGAGTGATGTCGTGAAAGATCAGCAAAAACTTTACGTCACCCTGGCCACGGCCAGTGCCCTCATTTGGCTCATAGTTTTCTGGATTTTAGCAGGGTCTAAGGCCTAATTCTTCAATCCGCTTGACGCATTGAGACGACCTGATTGAGATACTTTCTTCCGGTTTTCGGTAGCGTAGCTCAGATGGTTAGAGCGCGGGACTCATAAGCCTGAGGTCGGCAGTTCAATTCTGCCCGCTACCACCACCGGAAATTTATTATTTAATAATCGGGCCAACAGGAATGTCTAAGC
>CAIOLH010000072.1 GCA_903859115.1 uncultured Opitutia bacterium
GCACCATCCTCAAAATACTATGCTCCTGTCTCAGGAAGCTGACGATCCCGAGTACGGTTTCAGTGATACGACCGAACTCGATTTAGCGTTGTTGTCGTTTGAGCACCTCAAGTTGTTAATCACGGAATTAGATTCCATGCATCTCGTGAATGCGGATGATTCCCGCGCACTAGAAAAAGTCTGCGATTATGTTGTCCATGATCCGATCTATGCAGACTCGACGCGTGCGATTTTCCGTTCGCAGTTGGAAAAGTTAAGTAGTCGTCAGAACTAGAAGAGGACAGAAAAGAGAGCCCTGCGAGTTTCGCCTACCAGCGAGACCGAGGAGGATTCTCTGTATAACAAAAAAGCCGACAGTTAAGTCGGCTTTTTAATTCGTTTTAAAAACGAAATTAGATCGCGCAGCTGTTAGAAGCGGTAGGAACCACTTCAACACGACGGTGTTCAGCATCCCACTTCACTAAGCCATCGGCTTTTGCAAAGAGAGTGTGATCGCGACCCATACCTACATTACGACCCGCGCGCATTTGAGTGCCACGTTGACGGATGAGGATGGAACCAGCGGTAGCGAATTCGCCGCTGTAAAGTTTAACGCCGAGACGTTTGGATTGTGAATCGCGGCCGTTACTGGAAGTGCCGCCACCTTTCTTGGTTGCCATGGTAGTACTTGATTAAGGGTTAAGCAGAAATGGTTTCGACTTTGATAACCGACAGCTCTTGGCGGTGACCACGACGACGGTAGTAACCTTTGCGGCGACGGTGTTTGAAGATGTCGATCTTCTCGCCGCGCTTGTTTTCGAGGATAGTCGCGGTGACTTTTGCGCCTGCAACAGTCGGGGTGCCGATCTTGGCAGCTGCGCCTTCTCCAACAAGGAGAACTTGGTCAAAGGTGAGTACGTCCCCTTCGTTTTTACCAGGGTACTGGTTAACGATGAGAATGTCGCCTTGCTTCACTGTGAACTGGCGACCGGATGTGATAAATGTGGCCTTCATGGCTGTCGGAAGGTCGGAGCAAATGAACTGACGGGGGGTTGGCAAGGGGAATTATTTTTTAACTTGGGGTTGGTGGTTTTTTCCCAGCCGTCCAGGGCAAATAACCCTCAAAATTGACCAAAAACCGCTATTTTAAGAAATTTGCCACTTCGGGCTTCCCTGAAAGTCTCCCACTCGACACCTTGGTGGGGTGTCAAATTCCTCAAATCCAGATTCAGCTGACGAGAAACTTTCTGAGGAACTCACCCGCAACTTGGCCAAAGGGCCGATGATTCACCATACGGCTTATGTCCACGACCGCTCTGTGGTGATTGGTAATGTGACTATCGGAGCCAAGGCCAGCGTCTGGCCTTGTGCAGTGCTGCGTGGTGACGTTGCTCCAATCTCGGTTGGTGAAGGTACCAATATTCAAGATGGTGCCGTGGTGCACGTTGCGGATGACCTTCCCGCGATCATCGGAAGTTATGTCACTGTCGGCCACTTAGCCATGATCCACGCATGCACCATCGGTGATCGTTGTTTAATCGGAATGCACGCCACGATTTTAGACGGCGCCGTGATTGGTGCTGATTGTATCATCGGCGCTGGCGCCTTGGTGACCAAAGAAACTTTTATTCTTCCCGGTTCATTAGTTCTCGGCTCGCCTGCAAAAGTGAAACGTCCTTTGACTGCAGATGAAATAAACTCTCTCCCAGGTTGGGCCGAAAAATATATTAAAGTCTCTGCACATCACAAACGATTCGAGTGAGTGTGAGTAATACCAGCAAATCAGAAATTATTTTAGCACCCGAAGAATGGAAGAGACAACGGGCTGCCCATGAAGCCCGTGCCGATGCCTTAGTTAAAGCCCGTCAACAAAGGGCCGCACGCGGTGAGCAGGATCCGGTTGAAGATTTCCTTTATACTTATTATCCCTTCAGACTAAGTGCGTTGCGTCGATGGACACCTGGGGTGGGCTTTGCCTGTGTTGAGGCCGATGAACTTTTAACGGATGCAAATTTTCAAAAAAGTGCAGACGGCTTAGTCAGAGTCATACCGATGAAAGAGGGCGATGTCCGACGATTAACCTTCATCCGCGATTTGTCTTTAGCAGTCACTTCACGCCCAGCGTTTTTTAGATGCTACGGTTTGCACGAATGGGCGATGGTCTATCAACAAGCGGATCAGCGTCGACATTCTCAATGGCCATTGCGACTCGGTGAGAAGGGCACTGACGAAGTAGTGCGCTCGATGCCAGTATGTTGCACGCACTATGACGCGTTCCGTTTTTTTACGCCTACGGCTAAACCTCTCAATCATTCAGAGCCCGATTTAGCTGGACGCATTAAAAATGAACAACCTGGCTGTGTGCATGTGACGATGGATTTATATAAATGGACGATGAAATCTTTACCGTGGGTCTCTTCCGATTTAGCGACCGAATCTTATCGTCTCGCCCACGAGGCCCGCTCCATCGATATGCGTGCATCGCCTTATGATTTTTCAGCAGTGGGACTTGAGCCTATTTGTATCGAAACCGAGACAGGTCGCACACAATACGAAGCAGCTCAACGCCACCTTGCAAAATTGGCTGAGCCAATTCGCAAGCGTCTGGTCGATGTTTTAAATCGCGCGCTTACTTAGAGTTTTCGATCACAAACGGACGTCCGTTTTTCCAACCGATTTTTACGAAAGAAAGATACCAGGTCTTACCTTTATCAGCATTCCCTTGATAAAATAGATAGTCCTGTCCGTCGGTATCATGAAAAATTCCTGGGTGACCCGATTCGCTAGAATTCCAACTACCAGGTTTTCCATTAGCCAAGAGCGGTTGATCACTGAGTCGCTCCCATTTAACACCATCGGTGCTCTTCGCGACGCCGATTTGCTGTGGCTCATTATTATAAGCTCCGGCATAGAACATATAGAAGGTGTTATCTCGTTTGATAATACTGGGTGCCTCGATGCAGTCTTTTTCCCAATCGAGTGTAGGCTTTAAAATGGGAGCATCCACGAGCTGAGTCCAATTTTTTGGGGACAAATCTGAATTCAATGGAGCTGCTGCTACGCCAATGAGTTGGATTTTATAATCTACGTCACGTGATGCAAAATAGAGAAGGAGTCGGTCTTTATCGATGACGGCTTCAGCGTCGATCGCTCGACCACAGGTCCAATCTCCATGGGGTCTGAAAATAGGATTGGAAGGATTGCGAGTGAAATTAATTCCGTCATCTGACCAGGCGTGGCAAATCGCATCCAGTTTTTTGTTTCCGTAGCTTTGATAAAACAGATTTAATTTGCCGTTAAGAATAATCGCAGCCGGTGCACAGAAGCCTTTAGATTCCACTTCTTGTGTGGGTTCCATCATCCCCACTTTTTTCCAAGTGATTAAATCATCACTATTGGCGATACCAATTCTCCATCCGCCCATTGAGCCTTGGAGTGCGGGTACAGAATAATACATCCAGTATTTATTTTTAAATTTAATAACCGTGGGGTCCTTGGCGTAAGGCACATTGTCGTGAGTGCCATCCGCGTACATCATAATGCCGCGATCATTAAAAGACTTAACGTTAATGCCGGTCTCATTTCCCGCTAAGCAGTGAGCAGTAAGAAATAAGAGAGAGAAGAGAATCGATGCAGGGGTGCGCATAGATTCTTTTTATAAATCTATAACTACTCGGTAAAGTCTATTTAGGTGAAAAACTTGATTCCAGCCTGTTGCATGTCCAGAAGCCGCTTTTTCAGGGTGGATCGATTGATACCCAGAATAATCGAGGAGCGCAGTTGATTGCCTCGGGTTTCCTCCATCGCTCGCTTGATTAGTTCAATTTCAATCGTATTTAAAATATTTCTACCATCATCCACGCGATTCTGTTTATAGATGGCGTCGTATAAGGATTGTGATGACGGAGCGGCGGCTACGATACTGACTTCAGGTTGGGCAGCTAAAGATGTAACAGGATTTGCCGCAGTGGTTGCCTTGGGTGCTGAGCGTCGCGGACTGGTAACTTCTTGTGGTAAATCTTTAGCCAGGATGGTTTCACCTTTCGCAATCACATTAGCGCGTTGAATGACGTTCTCGAGTTCACGCACGTTACCTGGCCAATCATGTGCAATGAGTTTTTCGAGGGCTTCGTTGGATAAGCGCTTAGGCTTACCTTTACGGGCTGCGGCTTGGCGTTGAAGCATGTAATCAACGAGTAAAGGAATGTCGTCTTTTCTATCACGCAGAGCGGGCAGGCGGATGCGGAAAACGTTAAGACGATAAAAAAGATCTTCGCGGAATTGACGGGCGGCGACCATTGCTTCGAGGTCTTTATTGGTCGCAGCCACTAAACGCACGCTGACTTTTAAAGTAGTGGTTCCGCCGACGCGTTGAATTTCACCATCTTGAATGGCACGTAATACTTTGGTTTGCGTGGGGAGTGACATATCTCCGATTTCATCGAGGAAAATCGTTCCGCCATCACAAAGCTCAAACTTTCCAGGCTTTTGATTAGTCGCTCCCGTGAACGCACCTTTTTCATGTCCGAATAATTCTGACTCAATTAAGTTTTCCGGAATAGCCGCGCAATTGACTGCGATGAAAGGCCCTTTGGCGCGGAGTGAGTGTTGGGCGATACAGCGCGCAACTAATTCTTTTCCAGTACCACTTTCACCGGTGATTAATACGGTGGCATCGCTCGCGGCGACTTGGCCAATCGATTTGAGAACTTCCTGCATGGGCTCGGAACTTCCCACGAGGCCTTCCTTGTAGTCGGCCGGATTCACCAAAGAGCGTCCGGCTTTTGTTGCGGAACTTAAATCACGTCGCGCACCGAGTGCCCGATCGACCAGTGCGATGAGCTTCGCTTGGTCGAAAGGTTTCATGACGTAATCGTAGGCACCAAACTTCATTGCCTCGATGGCTGTTTGGGTTGTTCCAAAAGCAGTCATTAAAATCACCATCGCTTGAGGCTGTGCACCACGAAGCATCTGCAAGGTTTCGATTCCTGAGATTCCACTCATGCGATTATCTAAGAGAATTACATCAGGCTGCTCGCGTTTAGCCAAAGCGACCCCAGTCTCGCCGCTATCGGCTTCTATGACATTGTGGCCTTGCCCGGCTAATGCACGACGAAGTGAATAACGTAGGTCTTTGTCGTCATCGATGATTAGAACTTTGGCACTGTTGATTGTTGCACTCATTGAGTAAAAGTAGGCAGTAAGCGTGCCAGAAACACTCTTGGGCATATATTGTCATTAAACCCACTATTAGCAATCGATTCTGCTTAAATTTAAGCACAAATAAGTGAAAATTTACGCTTTTAGGGGCTAAATTCTGGGTTAGTGTCAGGTTATGAGCCCGATACTTAGAAGGACGATCCTCTGGGTCTCTGGGCTACTCGCAGCTTTATTTATCATCTCAAATTTATGGATTTGGTCGGCTGGCTGGGGTCGTGATTTGAGAAATACCCCCGATCAAATTCTCCAAGACTCGGTCTTAGTTTTATTGGGTCTCAATGAGCGCGATGAAAGTACAGGAAAATTGAGTGAGTGTTTTAAATTAAGAATTGAGGCGGCCACTCAACTTTGCCGCACCGGAAAAATTAAACTAGTGGTGACATCGGGTTTAGATTCTCAAGCCCGCACGATGGCTGATCGCTTGCGCGAGGCCGGAGTCACCACGCCCATTGTTTTGGATCCGTATGGATGGAGAACGCTCGATTCAGTAAAACGAGCCGCCGCGGTTTTCCCGGATGATAATATTATTTATGTTTCCCAAGGCTGGCATTGCGATCGTGCACTGTGGCTCTCGGATCGAATTTCAAATAATCAATATAAGGCAATATCGTACAGTGCTGACTTTGGACATGAGCCGACGGCCTATTTTAATTTCCTAAGAGATTTTTTAGCTAAGCCCAAAGCGGTCATAGATTGGTTAACAGGTTCAAAAGTAACTACGACGGTTGACGTGGCTGATGGTTATAAAGTTTATCCTTAATAGTCATCTTTCGTGGCGTCCATCGCTGCGACGTTGAAGCTTACCTTGTATTTCGAGAAGCGTAAGTGCACTCGCAGCATCCGCGAGTGGACAGTTTGCCGCCACGGAGAGCGATTCTGCGTCATGAATAGTTCCGCCCTTAAAATATTTGAGCCAGTGACTGTCTTCAGGGTCCATTTGTTCAAACGGGATTTGTAACTGACCGCGTTGTTCTCCGATTTCGGATAAAATATCATCGAGCGAACTCACCAACGTTGCCCCATCACGTATTAATTGATGACATCCGCGACTAGTGGGACTGTCGATTCGACCGGGTACAGCCAAGAGTGTTTTTCCTAGGTCTCCAGCAAACCGTGCGGTAATCATACTGCCTCCATCCTTATCTGTTTCGATAATGATAACGGCTTTAACGAGTCCGGCCACCAGACGATTGCGTTGTGGAAAGCTTTGTCGATCAGCCGGTCGTCCCAATGGAAATTCAGAAAGGATACATCCACTCTCACAAATTTTTCTACGAAGAGAAAGCGCTTCGGGCGGATAGGTCAGATTAATTCCATGGCCTAAAATCGCCGCCG
The DNA here is from genome assembly GCA_903859115.1 of uncultured Opitutia bacterium. The sequence goes on from CAIOLH010000072.1 coordinate 6,535, forward strand.
TTTTTCCATCGACACTCAAAGCGCCTTCGTGGGCCGCAAAATCAATCCCACGAGCCATGCCACTCACAATCCACCAACCTAACTTGGCTAATTCCTGGGCAAAGTGATGAGCTAAATAAGTTCCGTAGGGTGAGCAGTGTCTTGAACCAATGATAGCGACGGATTTTTCATTGGGGATGTCATGACCATCCACGTAGAGCACCAAGGGCGGATCCCATAGTTGTTGCAAGGACTGTGGCCACTCCACCGACGTTTCATCGATAATTTTAAAACCTTGTTTTTCGATTTCGCTTAACTCTTTTACCCAATCAAAATCTTTCTCCTGCAGGGAGCGAATGGTGGGCTCGCTCAGTCCTTTAACTTTTCTTAATTCATTCGCAGGAGCCGATAAAGCTGCGGATAAATCATTACCGAAATTTTCTCGTAGGCGTCGAACCGTAACAGGACCGACTTGCGATAAGCCGTTTAGAAGCAGACACTGTGATCGAAAGTCTTGAGGCAAGGGAGGCACCGTTCGACCCAAACCAACAAGAATTTCACTTCAAGGCTTTGGATAACTCAGAGAGAATCTGGGTAGTTCTCACCGCCTCTTCGCCCTCGTCTTGACGTAAGAGATCGGCCGCTCGCGCGTGCCAAACAACCCCACATTCAACTGCACCCAGTAGCGAAAGTTTTAAGGTGCGACGTCGTGCCACCACCGCAGCAATCATGCCAGCAAGACAATCGCCTGAGCCCCCCCGTGCTAAAATCGGTCCACCCAATGGTACATAAATTAAATGAGTTCCATCGGTAATCATGGTCATCGGACCTTTTAGAACTATCACCGTTTTTGTTTTACGAGCAAAGGCTCGGCCCGTCTCCGCTGACATTTTCTTTCCACTGAGTCTTAGGAACTCTCCCGCATGAGGAAGTAGAATGTAATTATTTTTTACAGAAATATTTTTAATAATGTCGGGACGTAATGCATCAGCATCGAGGATAACATTACCGCCGAAGTTTTTGATAAACTTCTTAATCGTGACGGATGATTTCTCTCCCATGCCCGAACCAATCAGCATTACATCTTTGTTTTTCAAAACTTTGGAAAGATTTTTGGGCGGTGAAATGACGCCTGAAGAATTTGTCGTTAAGCCATTCCACATCGCTTCAGGATAAGCGACTGCTGCCCGTGCGCGGATTGATTGGGGTAGGCAAGTGGTGACTAGACCTCCACCCGCTTGAAGAGCTGCTGCTGTATTCATGATGACAGCTCCAGGCATCGACTGCGAACCACCTACAATTAAAATTCTGCCCTGTTGTCTCTTCTCAGTATTTGCCCTTCTGGGTTTTTTTATGGGGTCGAGTGCCGACAATGTACTGCAAGTATCCACACCCACGCCGAGGGGTAGTCCAATATCGGTCACACGAATACGTCCAACGTGGCTGCTATTTTGTGACTCAAGCAGTGGGCGTTTTAAACATCCAATCGAAATCGTGAGATCGGCTTTGAAGGCCGGACCCTTTGAGTCGTCGCCAATACCGCTAGGTAAATCGACGGCGATGCGTAATCCTTTTAGACTCTGAGACGCTAAAATGATTTTTTTCATCTCGGGCCGAAGGGGTGCGCGGAAGCCCTGGCCCAGTAGCCCATCGAAAATCAGACAGTAATTTATTTTATTTAGGCTATTTAATTTTAGTGGAGAAATCTTGGTGATTTTTTTACGAGTTAGTTCCCACACTTTTTTAGCTAAAGGCGTTGAGGGAGTTTTAGAAGTAAAGACGGCGGTTATTTTCGTTTTGGTGTCCGAGGCTAAAACTGCAGCGAGCAGCGCGTCGGCTCCGTTATTTCCAGAGCCAACGAGGACTAGTATTTTTTCGGGGGTACGATTTAAGAAAATCAGACTCTCGAAGGCCAACTCCTCCGCTGCACGTTTCATTAAATTCCAATCACTACCAGGATTTTGTTTTAAATAAGCCGCTTCCAGTGCTGCAGATTCAGCACAGGACAAAACAGGAAGACGATGAGCAGATAGCATTTTATTTTACTAAAACAGCAAAAGCTTCGGCTAGTTGATCGGTATGCGTTAATGAAACCAGGACTTGGGTGGCACCTTTTTCGTGAACAAGAGCTCTGGCTTTGTCATCGAGAACCACAACGGGCTCACCCTCAGCACCTGTTTTAATACTGCAGCTGGTTAAAGAAAATTTTTCACTAAAGCCTGTTCCGAGAGCTTTACTCACCGCTTCCTTCGCGGCAAATCTCGCAGCGAGTGATGGATAGGGATCGGCCTTGGTTAGACAAAAAGCCTGTTCGTCGGCGGTAAAAATTTTATCCAAGAAACTTTGCCCGTGTTTTTGATGGGCGGCGCGAATACGCGAAATCTCAGTGAGGTCTACCCCAACCCCGATTACATTGCCCCCGTTAAGGTTCATGAAATATGAGCCTTCATTTCGGCCACCGCTGGGCGGACTCCAATCATCAACGCCCGTGAGACAATGGTGTGTCCGATATTCAGTTCGTTCAGGTGAGGTAGGGTGATAATCTTTTTAATATTATCATAATTAATGCCATGACCTGCATTCACAATCAACCCGAGCTGCTTCGCTTTTTCGCAACCGTGGCGAAGTCGTTCAAATTCTTTATCAGCCGCGGGAGTTTTCCAGGCATTGGCGAAGGCGCCTGTGTGGAGTTCGACGACAGGGGCTCCAGTCGAATGCGCTGCTTCAATCTGTTTAGTGTCCGCTTCAATAAAAAGTGATACTTCGCAGCCTGCAGATTTTAGCGCCTGCACGGTTTCTTTTACACGTTCAAAATGCTTAATGACATCTAAGCCGCCCTCAGTGGTTACTTCTTCTCGAGATTCTGGGACGAGACAAACGGCGGCAGGTTTAAGTTTTTTTGCGAAAGCTACCATGTCGGCGGTGCAGGCCATTTCTAAATTTAAGCGCACACCAGGAAGTTGTGCGATGGCGTAAACGTCTTCTTCTTGAATGTGTCGACGATCTTCACGGAGGTGAACGGTGATTCCATCTGCACCCGCAAGCAGTGATTCACGTGCAAAGGATACCGGACTGGGTTCGGCGTGGATAGATTGATGGACACCGCGATAGCGAGCTTGGCGCAGTGTTGCTGCGTGATCGATATTTACCCCCAGTAGAATGGCACGTTTGGAATTCATTAACCTACAGACATTCCACTCGATAAAATGACTTAAGCCAATTTATTTTATCTTACCTCTTTTTAAAGTGGCTGCTAACGCGGGTGCGGTTGGTGAATCTTTACGTTTTGCTAGAGCTTCAGGGTCTCCCGCATGTAAAAGTTGTCCGCCGTTCTGACCGCCTTCAGGTCCGATTTCTACGACCCAATCGGCTTCAGCAATCACATCGGGGTGGTGCTCAATCACAATGACGGTATGTCCTTGGTCGACCAAGGCGTGCAATAACTCGATGAGTTTTTTGCAGTCGGATTGATGCAACCCGATGGTGGGTTCTTCTAATAAATAAAGATTAGGACGGATTTGTCCGCGGGCACGCTCTCTGAATGTGGGCAGGCCTTTGGCTAATTCGCTTACTAATTTTAATCTTTGGGCTTCGCCACCAGAGAGTGTGGGACTGCTCTGTCCTAATGTTAAATAGCCTAAGCCTGTTTTAGTCATCAGGGTGCAGAGGTCTTTTAATTTAACGTCGAAGGAGAAAAATTCGGCTCCCTCTTCAAAGGTCATATTTAATAAATCTCCGGCTGATTTTCCATTCCAGCGAATAGCCCGTGCAGCATTACCATAACGTAAACTTCCACATTCTTCGCAGGGCACATAAGTGTCGGGTAGGAAACTCATTTCTAATTTAATTCGTCCCGCACCCGAGCAGGCTTCGCAGCGTCCGCCCGATGTGTTGAATGAAAAGAAACTCGCATTATGTCCGCGAATAGAAGCTTCAGGAAGTGCCGCCAGACGTTCACGAATAATATCCCAAGCTCCAATATAAGTGGCGGGGGTAGATCGTGGAGTTTTTCCAATCGGCTCTTGGTCGACGATGACTAATTGACGGAATGATTTTAAGCCCGAGATCGACTGGAAGGAAATTTCTCCCTGATTAGAAATTAATGCGAGTGCCTCTTTGCCGGTTATGCCGTCTTTCTTTTTAGAAATCGCCCAGCCCGCCGCTGGTGCAATGAGGTCAGTCATTAAAGTACTTTTGCCCGCACCGGAGACTCCACAAACTACCGACAGACGTGCCACGGGGAATTTTACATCAAACCCTTTGAGGTTTCGAAGGCAGGCATTTTTTAATTTCACCCATTCAATCGCATTAGTCTTTTCAGTGACAGGTCGACGGCTTCCGCGCAAGGGGTGAGGGATAGCCGTTTTGAGAGACTGCCCAGTGATTGATTTTTTATTGGCTTCAAGTGCCGCGGCAGTTCCTTCAGCGATAATTTGTCCACCATGCACACCAGCACCAGGACCCATATCAATAATATTATCCGCAGCTCGCATGGTATCTTCATCATGCTCGACGACGAGTACGGTGTTACCTCGATTTCTCAGTTCTTTGAGTGATTCGATTAGACGATCATTATCCCGTGGGTGTAGTCCGATGCTAGGCTCATCTAAAATATAGAGTGCGCCGGAGAGGGTTGAGCCGAGTTGAGCAGCAAGACGGATACGTTGTGACTCTCCGCCTGAGAGTGTATCTGCGCCGCGATCGAGTGAGAGATAACCTAGGCCCACGGAACTTAAGAATTTTAATCGCGCAGAGATTTCGGGAAGCAGGGCTTGAACAATCGCTTTTTCTCTGGGTTCACACTGCAAACTTTTTAGGAATTTTAAAGCTTCGTCCGGCTGAAGCTTCAGAAGTTCAGGCAGTGAAAGTTTTTGTTCCTGGGTATTGATGAGTTTAACTGATCGTCCAATGGGGCCGAGTCGTTGACCCTGGCAATCTGGACAGACGCTATCACTCACGCGATCACCGAGGGCATTCTCATTAAGAGTTTCTTCTTCGTCGGCAGAGAATTTAGTGACTTCCAATCCGTGACCTCGACAGGTGGGGCACCAACCACGTGGTGAGTTCCACGATAAGTGTTTAGGGTCAACTTCTGGGAATGACTCGCCGGTGGCTGGATCGCTTCTCGATGTTGAAAGATAGATTAGCTGTTTACCTTGTTCGCTCATTAAAAGGCAGGCCCCCTTGCCCGTGGATAAGGCCTTACGAATTAAATTTCTCAGTGCGCCGTCGCCGTCTTCTTCCGTTTCATCAGGGTGCGAAATAATACCTTCATGATTAATGGTCGCTAAAATCACATCGACGTCGTGTTCACGATAACGATCGAGTCCGCCAAATCCATCGACCGGCATGATTTGCTCATCGCAACGTAAATGGGTGTAACTATGCGCCTCCGCCCATTCCGCGAGCGGTCGGTGATGTCCCTTGCGTGAGCGCACGAGTGGTGCGCCTAATAAAATTTTACCCCGCTTTAAGTTCTTAATATTTTTCGATATAATTCTTACGACGGCATCTTCCGTCATTTCTGTTAAAGGCTGGCCCGTCGTTGGGCTGTGTAAAATACCGGCTCGGGCAAAGAGCACACGCAGGTATTGAGCAACTTCGGTAACGGTCGCGACGGTTGATTTGGCTGAGCCGCGTGTGATTCGTTGCTCAATGGCTACCGTGGGCGGTAAACCAGAGAGTGAATCGATATCGGGCTTGGGTAGTTGTTCTACGAATTGTCGAGCGTAGGCCGAAACACATTCCAAGAATCGTCTTTGTCCTTCAGCGAATAGGATATCAAACGCTAGGGTTGATTTTCCTGATCCCGAAACACCGGTCATCACTGAGAGTGAACCGTGCGGAATCTTTACGGAGATATTTTTAAGATTATGTTCACGGGCACCTGTGAGCGTGATGGCGGTAGGACGCGGTGCACTTGTATAATTTGTTTTCGTATCAAAAGCTTTGTCTTCTAGGGCGAGATATTTTCCGGTGGTCGTTTTTCCTTGAGCGACCACTTCAGGCGTTCCCTCGGCAATCAGTTTTCCGCCCTGCGGTCCAGCTTCAGGACCAATTTCCACGAGCCAATCGCACGATTTTAAAACATCGAGATGGTGTTCAACGACAATGAGTGAGTGACCTGCATCGGTGAGTCGTTGCAGAAGTTTGATTAATTTAGAAACGTCCTCGCGGTGTAATCCTGTGGTGGGTTCATCGAGAAGTAAGAGTGACCCAGTTTTTGATGGATCCAGTCGCGATAAGTAGCGTACCAGTTTTAAGCGCTGTGCTTCACCACCGGAGAGTGTGGTCAAAGGTTGTCCCATTGAAAGATAACCTAAGCCGACTTCTTCTAATACACTGAGTTGATTGCTGGCAGGAGTTCGGCCTCCCAGAAAAATACGAGCTTCGGTTACCGACATGGCTAATAAATCGGCCACGGATTTTCCGTCGAATTTGAAAGCTAAAATTTCGTCGCGAAAACGTTTACCATTACAAGAAGGACAGGGTAGAGCGACGTCGGAGACGAATTGCATTTCAACCGTTTCCCATCCCGCACCACCGCAGCGTTCACATCGACCTTCGCCGGCATTAAAAGAAAAATGCGATGGGGTTAGGCCGGCTACTTTCGCTGCATCCGAGTTGCCCAGTAAATTTCGGATCGCATCCCAGGCTCCGACATACAGGGCAGGATTAGATCGAGGAGTGCGGGTCGCTGGAGATTGGTCGATGACGGCGACTTCGGCGGGATCGACGTCGAAAATTAATTTTCCGTTCAAAGGATTGCTAGTGTCTTCGTCATCTAAATTTCCCCGCCCAATCACTTGGTGTAGTAGGGTCGATTTTCCTGATCCCGATACGCCACAGAGTCCGACGAGTTTACCCAGGGGCAGGGTGCCGGAAAAATTATTTAAATTATTAATGCTGATGTTTTCAATACGCAGACGCGGAGTGGCATTAGTCACGGGCCTGATTTTGCGTGGCTCAACTTTTCGTTTACCCGAGAGCCATGCCCCAGTCGCGGAGTCTTTAATTTTTAAAATTCCATCGGGCTTACCTTGATAGAGGCAATAGCCACCTTGTGCACCTGGCTGAGGTCCAATTTCAATTAACCAATCGGCGGCTCGCATCACTGATTCGTCGTGTTCAACCACGACCACAGTATTACCTTGGTCGACCAAGCTCCTTAAAATCGTTACCATCTTAGATAAGTCGCGGGCGTGCATACCTACACTAGGTTCATCCAGCACGAAAATTGTATCTGCTAAGCATGCACCGAGGCATGAGGTGAGGTTAACACGTTGAATTTCGCCTCCTGAGAGTGTCCGCGATAATCGATCTAGCGTAAGATAATTTAACCCAACCGCTTCTAAATAACCTAGTCGTGCTAAAATAGCTTCTAATGCGTGATTCGCTGGGTGACGGGAATTTTTAGGCGCGTGGGGTAGTAGTAACTCCTTAAGTTCCTTGACGGGAATCGCGTAAAGATCAGCCAGAGTTTTATTTTCCCATTTCCAGAACATGGATTCCTCGCAAAATCTTTTTCCGTGGCATTGCGGACACTCTTCGTAGGCCCGCCAGCGCGACAGGTACATACGCACGTGCATTTTGTAAGTGCTCGACTCTAGCCAGCGGAAGAAACCTCTTACGCCATACCACTTGGATTCCCATTCACCTGATTCGTAAGTCGGATCACCTTCTTCAATAAACTTCCGATGGCTCGCCGATAATTTATTCCAAGGAACGTCCATCGGAATATTTTTCTTTTTACACGCCCGTTGAAGGTCTTTCTGACTCTCTCCGTAGACGGCTCCTTGAAAAGGAGCGATGGCACCTTCAGCTAAAGTAGTATCGGGATGTGGAATAATTTTTTTCCAATCTAGTCCAATGACTCGGCCAAATCCCTTACAGCAGGCGCAGGCCCCGATCGGTGAATTAAAAGAAAAGAGTGCAGGGGTGGCGGCCCGGAATTTTTTCCCATTAACCGGAGATTCTAACACTTCGCTGAACCGAGCAATTTCTGACCCGTCTTCATTGATTAATCTCATTCTGCCACCACCGAGGCGAAAGGCACTTAAAGTAGCTTCGTGAAACCGAGAGTTTGCTGCAGGCTCAATTTTGATTCGATCCTGTATCAGTAAAATTTCTGATTCACTTTCAGGGATTTTATCTTCACCCAGATTTATTCTCTTCTTTTTAATATAGGCACGAGTAAATCCTGCACGAATAAATTCATCGGCGATAGCTTCCCAGGTCAGTCCTTCAGGTTTTTGTAAGGCGAAGGTGACGACCACCGATTGGTCGAGGTATTTCTTCAGACAGATTTCCCAGGCGGTATCTGGTCCTTGCGGCGTGATGGGTTCACCGCTGGCTGGATCGATGAGCTGAGCGCGGTGGGCAAACCAAACTTTAAACCAATCGCATAGCTCGGTCATCGTGCCGACATTGGAGCGCGAGGTGCGGACCGTGTTGCCTTGTTTGATGGCGACGGACGGGCGGATGTTTTCGGCGGAGTCGAGTGCGGGTGCCGGAAGCAGTTCTAAAAACTGCCGGACGTACGGGCTGAAGGTTTCAACATAGCGACGTTGTCCCTCGGCGTGGAGTGTATCGAAGACGAGAGATGACTTGCCTGCTCCGCTTAGTCCGGTGACGACGACCAACTTCCCAATCGGTATATCGATATCAAATCCCTTGAGATTATTTTGGCGAACTCCGCGGAGTCGGATAGCGTTGGGGCGACTGGTGGTCATCGGACCGCTCAACGGACCTAATAAGTCATTTTTAGCAAACCGACTACGCAGGTTTTATATAAATTATTTGAGAGGGCGTAGCTATCGCATGCATCACAATATCGTGTGCTTCGTGAGGAATAGCATTAATCACCTGAAAATCATAACCATAGCCGAGAAGAAAGGTTGTCGGACTGGTTTGGGCCAATAGCCGATCATAAAAACCTGCGCCGTGGCCGAGGCGATTTCCTTGGCGATCAAAACCTATACCTGGTACGAGAAAGAAATCGATGTGAGCTGGGTTGATTCGTGCGCAGTTTATTTTCGGCTCAAGAATTTCCAAGGATGAGAGTTCTAAATCTTGAAAACTTTTAATCTCATAAAGTTCAGGCTGCCCCTCGGAATTTACTTTAGGCAAAACACATCTCTTTTCAGAGCTTAAAACTTTATGTAAAAGTTGGGTCGTGGGAAGTTCGCCTTTAAATGACGCGTAGAGGCAAACGACTTTTGCCTTTTTCCATTCGGCTAGATTGAGTACACTTGCTTGTGTGGTAATTGCCGCAACTTCGCGTTCGGCTGGACTAAGCGACTCGCGTAAATCTTTTAACTCTTGGCGCAGACGAGTTTTTACTTCCTGCGAATTCATAACTAGAACAGACGATTAAGAGTCAGAGTAAGTAGGATTACTGGCAGATAAAGAATAGAGGCCAGGAAGAATGGTTTGGCGACTTCGTTGCGACGATGCGGCAACATGAAATCTAAACTCAGTTTGAAAAATAGGATACTTGCGATCAGCGACACCCATACAAAAGGACTCATCCAACCTCTTGACGGGTCAGTGATAAAAAATAGTTGGGCGATGGCGCTGACAACGAACACCAGCGGAATCATGAATGAAATCGACCAAAGCGCAGCGGTGCGACCCGATGGATCGGCCACGGTGGCGATTTTAAATCCTCCGCGTTCATAATCATGACGACACATGACTGCGAGCGACATGAAGTGGGGAACTTGCCAAAAGAAGAGTAGAGCAAAGAGCAGCCAGCCCATGGTGTCGATCGCACCTAATTTTGTAGCTGTGCCAATGATGGGTGGAATCGCTCCTGGAAGTGAACCCACGAGAGTGCACCAAGTTGTTTTAGTTTTGAGCGGGGTATAAAATAGTAAGTAAGAGACAACGGTCGCGAGGGTGAGAAGTCCGGCCAAGGTGTTCGCGCCATTCCAAACTAACGCCACGCCCATAATGCTTAGAAAAGTTCCGAAGATAAGTGCATGGAGCGGTTTGATTAATCCACTGGGTAAGGGACGGAACTTGGTGCGATCCATTTGACTATCCGCTTGGCGCTCCATCCACATATTCAACGCACCACATCCACCTGCGGCGAGCGCGGTACCGAGCGCCAATGATACTAATCCTTTGGGATCAACTCCGCCCTGTGGATGAGGATTACTGCAGAAATATCCAGTGAGTGCGGTCAGTACCGAAAGAAAAGATAAACGCGGTTTAGTTAGCTCCCAGTAGGCGGCGGGTATTGATCCAGCTTTGGAGCTCATACGTTGGTGGTGACGATTTTAATTAAAGGTTAAAGTTAATTCCGGCGATGGGTGAGAGCCACTTGGGCGCACAGAGTTGAGAATAAGGCTGCGCCAATTACAAGGTGAACCGTTCGAACGTGCGGATTTAAAGGCAATTGTATGCTTAGAATCCCGAGAATGATTTGCAGGGTTAAAAGAACCAAGAGTGGAATCCAACGGTAAGCGGGGCGTTGTCCGGATAACGCAAAAATAATGACGAGAAGGCCAGCGATGAGTGCTCCACTACGGTGCAAAATATTAATGACTTGGGGAAGTCCAGTGCCGTTGGGAATAAAAAGTTCGTAGGCGTTAGGCTGAGTTGCCCAAAGGGTGAAATGATTTTGGCGCATCACCGCCCCTATAAGTATGACGCTCAGTAAAAAAACTAAACTCAGTCTTCCGCTGATTATTTCAAAACGAGAAGATGAGTTAGGATTTGTTTGCCAAAGTTTCGTGTGGCTCATGGCCACGATGGCTAAGACGGCGATCGTGAGTTGGGCGTTCACGGCGTGGCCGATGGCGAAACTCACCGCTTTAAAATTTCCATCTCCACCGATATTTAATTGGTCGAGCAACACGCGGAGTCCGCCCAGTAGACCCTGGAGAATGATTAGTCCCAAAAGTAGGTAGGCAGCCTTACGAATGAGTGGTCGTTTCTCCCAGCGACGATGAGTCCAAGCGATAGCGATACAAAATAAACCCAGTCCCGTTGCTGCTAATCGATGTGAGTGTTCGGC
>CAIOLH010000073.1 GCA_903859115.1 uncultured Opitutia bacterium
ACCGTGGAACCAGATTCACAAACGTACTTTTTCCTGCACCGCTTGGTCCAACTAAAGCTACCGACTGTCCGGCGCGAATGGTGATTGTGACATTACTTAAAACTGTTTCTTTGCCGTAGGCAAAAGACAAGTCCTTCATCGCAATCTCGCCTTTTACTCGTCCGAGTGACTGGGCTTGAGGTGAATCGGCGACCTCGATGGTTGCGTTAATAATTTCTTCTAGGCGAACTAAGCCTGGTTCAGCCATGTGCAGACGATTACTGACGAATCCGATTTTCTTGATCGGACCATAAGCCATGTAAAATGCCGTGATGAGTGAGAGAAGTTCTTCGAATTTAAAACCGACCGATGCACCGACACCGATTGCAATGGCGATACCACAGGCGGCAGAAATTTCGAGAAGCGGTGAAAGTACTTTTTCGTAGCGCACTAATTTAGCTTGGATGCGCAAACCCTCGTGACTGGATTTAGCAAAACGAGCAGCCTCACGCTCTTGCAGTCCATACGCCCGAACATCGCGAGCGGCTTGAAGATTTTCTACGGCAATCGAATTAAGATCGGACGCCGAAGTTAATCCACTGCGTGCGCGTTTCTGAATTGCTAAACCCACACCACGAACCGCAAACACTGCAATGGGCACGACAGCCAAGCAGGCTAAAAATAAAACTCCGTTGGGTTTCGATAAACAAAGCCAGACGACATAGCCCACCGCAAAGAGCATCGTGAGTGGCTGAATTAAGATGTCATTAGAAACATCGACCAAAACTAATCGCACCGAATTGGCGTCATTGATTACTCTTTGCAGTAAATCACCGACGGGAATTTTTCCAAAAAATCCTAGATGCATTTTTTGTAATTTCTCGAAAACTGTACGACGCACTGATTCGACTACACGAAGTCCAGCTAAGTTTAGGAAAAAACTTGAGCAAAATTCTGCGACCCCACGAATAATAAAAATCGCTGGAAGAAAGGCGACGGCGAAGGTAACAGCGTAATCTTTTGGTAAATAATACGAGGTACCACCGAGCCATGCGGGCAGCACCACGAGCGGAGCCGCCCGTTGGACTTCATCGCCAAAAACGGTTGGTAAAACTTTGCCGACTAGAAACGGCAATCCGATGGCATTGGTTGAGGCGTAAATCGCACCAAACAATAAAGCTAAAACTAATAGGGTGCGACTTCCCTTTAGGTGTGGAATGTAAGTTCTGTAGCGGGCACTAAACACAGGGTTAGACTGAGCCAGAGGTCCGCCGGAGGAAATACCAAACTCACTTATTTACGTTTAGGGAAAAGGATTGAGGCGACCACTCCAGTGATGAGGGCGATACTAATGACCATCAATGAAATCTGGGTGGGGATGTGTATCTTGCCGTCCGTAATAAAGGAGGCAGGCATCCAACTCGTAACCATTCCCTCCGCCATACTCAATGTAGCAGCCCAAGGAAGTATCATTTTAATACCAATAAACACTAAAATAAAGGCGAGGGCCGGTTTAAGGAAACGGAAATATTCCATGAATCCGGAGATAGCAAAGTACATCGATCGCAGACCCATGATCGCAAAAATATTAGAAGTGAAGGCGATGAAGCGACGCTCCTCTACTGACATCTCGGGGGGCAGGATGCCAAGCACAGCTGGAATTGAATCTATCGCAAAAATCAAATCCGTGCATTCGATAATAATTAGAACCACAAATAGAGGGGTAAAATATCTGCGGCCATTTTGTTTCACGTAAAAAGATTTACCATGTAAATCAGGGGTCAAGGGGACGACTTTCCTAATCATCCGAACAATAAAGCCTTCGGAAACTCCTTTACCCTCTTCTTCATCTTTGGCGAAAACTAGCTTCAGACCCGTAAAGACGAGGAATAAACCAAATAGAGGTAAAAGTATGACGAAGCGATCGACCGCAGCGACTCCGATAATAATAAAAAGTGCGCGCATCACAATCGCTCCCAGAATTCCCCAGAACAAGACTCTGTGTTGATATTGAGTAGGAATCTTAAAGTGGGCAAAAACCAAAACAAAGATAAACAAATTGTCCACCGAGAGAGCTAATTCTAAAATATATCCGCCGACAAATAATTCAGCGGTCTCGGATCCGTGCCAGAATGAAAGTAGAAAAGAAAAGACGATAGCCAAAGAAATCCACACGGTGCACCAAGCAATTGCTTTCTTAAATGTAGGTGCTTCTTCTTTGCGACTGAACACGCCTAAATCTAAAGCGAGCATCGTACAGATAAAGAGGATGAAGCCCACCCAGGCCCAACCAGGAATCAATAGAGGGGTATTTACTGCAGATAAATAGGCGAACATAGAAAGAGAATTAGAAAATTCCCGATAAATGTCAAATGATGAGGGCTTGCCCGAGGGACACAAAAGCCCTAAAAACCTAATCCGCGTTCCCGTAGTTCAACGGATAGAACATTGGTTTCCTAAACCGAGGATACAGGTTCGATTCCTGTCGGGGACAGCGGATTTACTTTAAGCGATAGCCCTGAATTTGGGTAGTCGCACTGCGCTTATAAATCTTAGAAACATCCTCAATCGTGAGCAGAACCCAGGGGGCTAAAATATTTTCACCGTTTTTAGTGAGGACGATATTATCTGCTATATAAACGCAGGTATGTAGTCCTTCGCCGTTATCAGTGTAGCACAATACATCGCCAAACTGATACGGAGCAGACACTTGATTGTAAGCTTGGGTTAGCTGAATGGCCGCCATCGAAGTATTTCGATAGTAATCACGTGGACTAAGATTGAAAAAATTAAGCGACGTCCAGTGACAATCAGGTAAACGACCTTTAACGCCGTCTCTCAGCGATGGAAACGTATAAAGTTTCTCTCGCATGATGACTGGCAAGAAATGCATGATATCTACGGTGTCATTAAGGTCACTCTCTTTACTGACAGCCTTAATAAAAGTCATCCGTGGAGACTCAGGCTGATTTCCAATCCAATAACGCAAGAATGCTTCGCGCTGTTCCGGCTTAATGGGGAATTTTTTATTAACCACCAAGGACATACACCGCGTAATCGATCGGAGTGTGTTTTTAATTTCTTCCGCAGTCGTAGCATAATTGATTAAAACCCCGACGTTACTGAATACTAACGCATTTCCTCGGTGCCAAACTAACTGTCTAACTGCGTTCTTCTGATTGGCATTAAGAGTAGACTCGGCCAACCATTCTTCGACATCACCCGATAAAATAAATACTGGGTCAGTATAATAATCATTCTGCGGATATTTAGAAATTTCGGTGTAAAGCTTATCTCGGACAGTTCCCTTGATCAGCAATAAATCTTCCAACTTTGGATAAATAACAATCTCGGCGCCACTGCTCTTTAACTGACTGGAAGATGTCAGACGCTCAACTAAAGTAAGTTCGACGCCCGATTGTATTAATAAATCCTTAACCATGCTCGCCGATAAACCTGGAAAAGTCCAACGTGGCACTGGGTCAGGCTTGCCAGCAATTTCGATCACTGCGTCGGGCGCTTCTAAGTAAATATTAGATACAAGGAGCTCTCCCCACGGACCGGGATTTGCTTGTTTAGTGTACCCAAACAAGGGTGCGGCCCATAAAAAATTAATTAGAATTAAACAAACCAGTGAATTCATATAGTAGTTGAACCCCAAACCTTCGCTTAGGTTTCAAAATTGTAAAGAATTTTTAAAATTATTTACCGATGGTACGCTCTAAAAACTCAACCACCACAGCCTTAACATCAGGGTCACTACTCGTACGAGATTCTGCCTGACCCTTAAAAGTTCCTGAGAGCTTCCACCCTTTTGCCTTCGGTGGATGAAGATCAAAAGTGTGTTCAGCTTCCACAACTTCTACAAAATTGTAATCTACTTTGTTTTTAATCAAAACTTCTTCCAAGTTTCGAGATTGCTTGATATCCACCGTCTTATCCGCGGTCCCATGCAAAATTAATACGGGTACGCTTTTACTCGTCACGTAACTTAAAGGACTGAAAACTTTATCAGTATCCGCACCGAAATTGACGAGCATGTCCTTCGCATAGTTTCCGCTGCCGGTTACACCATACATATCAATGACCGCAGAAACTTTGGAAGAGATGACGGCCTTAGGGTCGCCACCGAGTTCAGCCTTTTCATCCGTCAATCCCACCATCAATGCCAAGTAACCGCCCGCCGAGCCACCCGCTACGGCGATGCGTTGAGGATCGATTCCTAAGTCTCTAGCATTTTTTCGCATCCATCTTACCGCTTCGCGACAGTCGGCAATATTCTGCGGCCAGGCTCCTGGCTTATCTTTGGTCGATAAAACATAATTGCAGCTAACCGCTACATAACCAGCTCGAGCTAGATCCGCAGAGACACTGGCGCTACGAAACTCAGCCTTATCCCCTATTTTAAAACCACCGCCGTGAATAAATAATACTGCCGGACGATTATTTTTCCACTCACCACTAGGAATATAAACATCGAGTTTTTCTTTTCGATTTTTTTCTAAAAAGGAAAAATCACTGAAGCGTTGGACGAAATTTTTTGTGTCGGTCGGGTGATCGGCGCGATCGTCTTGTTCTTTCAGGCGATTAATTAATTTAGGCTCTATGTTTTTATCTAAATTTACATCCCGAATCTGTAACTTCGTTGCTAACTGCAGGCGCGGTGAAACAACTCGTACTGACTCTACCGAATTAGCCGCCTGCGCACAGGCGCTTAATACGATAAGGAAAATAATCGGTAAAGTTTTCATAAATTACACTAAGGCATGAGCGTAGCCTTCAACAATGGCACGCAATGAGGCTTCGACTAAATTCGCACTGACGCCTACCGTACCCCAAGATTTTTTCCCATCGGTCGAGCGAACAACCACACGGGTTTTAGCAGAGGTTCCATCCTGACCAGCTAGCACGCGTACTTTATAGTCGGCGAGATGAACTTTTTTGAGTTTAGGAAATGCCTTAATGAGAGCCTTGCGTAACGCTTGGTCTAAAGCATGTACGGGTCCTTCACCGTCAGCTACCGTCAAGGATTCTTTACCATCAACGCGCGTACGGATGGTCGCTTCACACGAAGCCAATTTGCTTCCGCCTTGGATAGAGACATTATAGTTTACGACTTCAAAAGGAACCACCGCAGCTTTACCTAAATGACGTCGAAGTAATAAAACCAGTGATGCATCCGCATCTTCAAAACTCCAACCTTGGTGTTCGAGTTTCTTTAATTCTTCTAACGCAGCTTTGGTCGATGGGGCATCCTTATCTAATTCGATACCTAACTCGGCGGCCTTCATGAGTAAGTTACTACGACCGGACTGATCGCTCACTAAAACATCACGCGCATTGCCAACGGTAGCAGGATCAACGTGTTCATAGGCCGCAGAAAATTTTCTTACGGCGTCCACGTGCGTTCCACCTTTATGCGCAAACGCAGCGGCACCCACCCAAGGGCGACGAGGGTCGGGTGCTTGATTAGTTACGCCATCGATAAAACGGGAAATTTCAGTCAAGCGACGTAATGAGCTCGCGGGCACGCAACTCCAACCGCGCTTGATTTGAGCGACAGGTATAACCGCCGTTAAATCGCAATTACCGGTGCGTTCACCGATGCCATTCATCGTACCTTGTACATGCATCGCACCTGCATCGAGTGAGGCTAACGCATTAGCCAATGCTAATCCGGAGTCATCGTGGGTGTGTATGCCTATCGCCGCTTTCACGGCTGACATCGCAGCGCGAGTGCAAGCAGCAACTTCGTCAGGCAACGATCCACCATTAGTATCGCATAAAACAATGCGCGAAGCACCAGCTTCGGCAGCTGCCTTAAAACAAGCCAATGCGTATTGAGGGTCTTCTTTCCAGCCATCGATAGCGTGTTCACAGTCATAAACCACTTCGCGTCCGTGTGATTTTAAATAGGCGATAGTATCAGCAATCATCGCTAAATTTTCTTCCGGCGTGCAGCGTAAAACTTCACGTACATGGAGTGCCGATGTCTTTCCGTAAATAGTAACAACAGGCGTATTCACTTCGAGCAAACCCTTAACTTGAGAGTCCTCAGAAGCACGCACACCTTTTTTACGAGTAGACCCAAAGGCAGCGAGTTTCGCTTTCTTGAATTTTAATTTTCGGGCCTCCGCGAAAAATTCGATATCGCGAGGATTGGAGCCTGGCCAGCCGCCTTCGATGTAAGTAACGCCGAAACGTTCAAGCTCCTGCGCCACACGCAATTTGTCAGCCACCGAGAAATGAATACCCAGCCCCTGCGATCCGTCGCGGAGTGTGGTGTCATAGATTTCGATTTTTCGTGCCATGTTAGTTTGTTAAAGGTTGGTTTGGGTTAAAAGATAGACCGCCGCTCCGATTTGCCGCGGAACGGAAATTCGCTGATGCGATCCGTTCGCGGACTTATAGCCCGATAATAATAATCGCAGGAATAATGGCACGACCACGCAAGGTCTGATTAGTCGATGACTGTATCGTGCGTTCCATAGAAGGGATTTAACTACAATTAAGCCCTTACATTGAGTCAAAGACAAAGGCAAAAGTTAGGCACTCGACAGGACAAAATCAGCAATTTAGGGTCAAAACGTGAAACTTGCGAAACAATGGTGGCTCTGGCTCACCCTCGGGCTCTGCACACACGTCCAAGCCCAATGGAATATTTTTGCTGAAAATCTCCCACCCGCAGGCTCTTGGGCAACCTATGAAATAGCCCGGACCGACGTTCCATCGACCAGCAAAGCGCCCGAGATAAAACTTTCCGTTTGGGCTGCAGGTGAAGTTAACGGCAAAACGTATGTCTGGCTTAATATCGAACCGGTGGCCTGGCTGGGGTCGCGCGAGAAAGCACCACTGCGTTTTTTAATACCTAAAGACATCGATCGCGAAGGTGCTAATAAACTACTGGAGTCTTCCGCGGAAATTCTTTTTTCGAATCCGAAAACGGGTCCGTGGTACATGTTACCCGAAGACGTAAAATCACTCGCAGGTGCGGCTGGTTACTCCACCGAGAATACCTTAGTGGATGATAAAAAAACCGAGCGCATAGATTTTCAAAACAAAACTTATGAATGCAAAAAACTGCATATGACTTGTATCACCAATATCGATCCACCCTTTGTCAAAAAGCAGGTTATTAAAATCGAGGGAACCGTCTGGCGAAACGAATCCATCCCCTTCGGTATTGTTAAAGCAGAATGGATAGAAGAAACCACCAAGGGTGACAAGGTCAGCAAGGAGTCGAAACGTATTAGTTTAGTTAGTCACGGCACCGATAATTCTTTCGTCCCACCGCTTGATCACGGCGAAAGATTTTCCCTCCTCCGTTTACTCTTCAAAAGATAACCCGTCTGAGGGTTCAAACGGGTTTCTTAAAGTGGTGGCCTGAGTCGGAATCGAACCAACGACACGGCGCTCTTCAGGCGCCTGCTCTACCAACTGAGCTATCAGGCCATAAACTAGAAAGTTAATCTGACCAATTAACCCCGCTCCTGTCAATCCGACAGAAACTAGCTAAAATCTCTTAGAAATTGAATTTCCAGGGGGTTAAGCGACGTTCGACCTCGGCAATCACCTCGGCCTCACCCGCTTCACCTTTTTCCGAAACAAACGTCACGGAGAAACGAACGAAGGATCCGC
>CAIOLH010000074.1 GCA_903859115.1 uncultured Opitutia bacterium
TGTGCGGCACTTAATCAATTATTATCCGCAGAAAAGCGGCCACGTTTGGAAACTGAAAGATATCGAATGATATTTGAATTCCCAGCGATCAAGGTCTACGAGAAATTAGGGTTTCCTATTACAGGAGGAAATTTTGAAGCGCTCTCCGCCCGCTTCATGGATGCATACGAAAATCAAAAAGCAAAATGCACACTGCACCCACAAGCAGTGAAAATTTTGGAAGGACTTTCGAATCATGGTTTATCTCATTCGGTACTTTCAGCCTACGAGCATCGACTCCTTGAACAGACCCTTGCCGATCACGATGTCGCTCACCGTTTTGTTAAAATCAGCGGAAGTGGTGACATCTATGCGGGCAGCAAAGAAGATAGAGCCCGAGCGCACCTAGGCGATCTAGCGCACCACCCCGATGAGGTTGTTTATATTGGCGATACCGCTCATGACCTTGATGCTGCTAAGGCGATGGGGGTAGACTGTATCTTAATTGCTCATGGCTATCAGCATCGCGATAACCTCGACGGCCTAGGGGCAAGAGTAGTTGATAGTTTTGAAGAGTTGTTAAAAGAAATCTAATAAGAGACATTAAGAAAATAAGTCTCAAAAACGAGTGTGGTGACTGCGTTTTTATTGCTCTCGGACGGAGTCTAGTGCTAGGTTAGTCCTACCCCTAATTCTAGTGATCATGAGCGACTCCCCTACGAACTTACTCATTTTTTTAATCATCGCAGGCATCTCGATTGCTTACTTTGTTTTTAGAAAAAAATCGCCGTCATCCGGTCTCAGCGAAGAAATGGCCGACGTGCAAAATGCGGCGGCCGATGGCTTCGGTGCGTCCGAACAAATTTTTCCGCCCTCGGCAGAGTTCGTCGCCAAAGCACGCGTGAAAGGAATGGATGGATATAAAAAACTTTATCAAGAATCCATTGATAATCCTGAAAAGTTCTGGGCCGATGAAGCTAAGGAACTTACCTGGTTTGAGCCTTGGACTAAAGTCCTCGATGAATCGAAAAAGCCTTTCTTCAAGTGGTTCGTAAACGGCAAAACCAATATCTCCTATAATTGTATCGACGCGCAGATCAAAAAAGGACTCGGAGATAAAGTAGCGATTGTTTTTGAAGGTGAGCCCACCCAAAACGGAGCAGCCACCGAAGTACGTCGAATCACTTACAAAGAATTACTCGTTGAAGTAAGTCGTTTCGCGAACGTGCTAAAAGAACTTGGTCTTAAAAAAGGTGACACCGTCGCAATCTATATGCCGATGGTTCCCGAACTCGCGTTTGCCGTACTTGCGTGTGCTCGCATTGGAGTTGTTCATTCGGTTGTGTTTGGTGGGTTTTCTGCTGAGTCGATTCGTGATCGCGTCAACGATGCTAAATCCAAAGCCGTCATTACGATGGATGGAGGTTACCGTCGCGGAAAATTTTTAGCCCTAAAACAAACCGTCGATGAAGCGGTGCAAGATTGCCCCAGTTGTGAACGCGTATTAGTTTTACAACGTCACATCGGAAAACCTGATGCAGCTTGTGTGATGAAAGCCGGACGTGATGTTTGGTATCATGACGTCGCGTCGAAAGTTAGCAGCGATTGCCCAGCGGTCTGGCAGGAGTCCAATGAAATGCTTTTTCTACTTTATACTTCGGGTTCCACCGGAAAACCGAAA
>CAIOLH010000075.1 GCA_903859115.1 uncultured Opitutia bacterium
ACTATCTCGAAATCCATTTAGCAAAAGACGTTCGACCAAGAAAAGCAGTCGTGGCGGTCGTTCATCACGTAAAAAGTCTCGGACACCGCACCGCCATCGCGTCTGCCGGACGTAAAAGTCACGTTCACACTTCTCTCACCGCCACCAACCTCATGCATCTATTTGATGCAATTATTACGGCCGAAGATGCGACGCGTTTAAAGCCGCACCCAGATTTATTTTTAGCCGCAGCATTACGCATTGGAATTGACCCATCAGACTGCGTTGTAGTGGAAGACAGCCCGCGTGGCAAGGAAGCCGCTGATGCAGCTGGGATGGACTGTATCTTAGTGGAGCCAGCCTAATTGAGGGGACAAGCTGGCAAGGTGGACGCGACGCAGTCGCGCCCCTACCCTAAGCTTTTTTTAATTTCGCACAGAACCGAGCCAATCGCTCCAAGCCCTTTGCAATTGTTTCATCCGACGTTGCATAGCTCATGCGAATATAACCTTCGGAGCCGAAAGCGGAGCCAGGGACAACGGCCATGAGTTCTTCTTCAAGTAATCGATCAGCAAATTGAGCGGAGGTAAGTCCGAAAGCTTTGATATTAGGGAAGAGATAAAACGCACCTTGAGAACGATAGCAGGTTAAACCTGGGATGGCGTTTAATCCGGCGAGTAAGTTGAGACGACGACGGTCAAAAGCTTTGCACATTTCAGCGAGCGAGGCTTTGGCTTTGTCAGGATGTTGGTGAACTGCAAGAGCACCAAACTGAGCGAAGGTAGTCGCGTTAGAAGAAATTTGGCTTTGTAAATCAGCGACGGCTGCGGCGAGGGCTTTGTCACTCGCTACTAATGTACCTAAGCGCCAACCAGTCATCGAATAACTCTTAGCATAACCTGAAACGGTAATGGTTAGACGGGCGGCTTCAGGAGAAAAGGTAGCTGGGCTGCAGGTAGTCTGATTATCGTAAACAAGGTTTTCGTAGATTTCGTCGGACATGATCCAAACATTGGCTTTAACGCAAATGGCGACGAGGGCTTCTAATTCAGCGCGAGAATAAACAGCACCGGTAGGATTGGAGGGACTGTTGAGAACCACCATACGAGTCTTCGGAGTGATCGCAGCTGAGAGTTGTGAAGGTGTAACTTTAAATCCGGTGACATCCTCAGCGTTGATAAATACAGGAACGCCGCCCGCGAGTTTGACCATCTCAGGATAGCTCACCCAGAAAGGTGCGGGGATCACGACTTCGTCACCAGGACTGATGGTTGCTAAAATAGCGAGGTAGCAGGACATCTTACCGCCCGGGCTGACGACGACGTTGGCATCCGCAATTCCAGTGAAGCCACGACGGGTATAGTCTTCAGCAATGGCCTTACGGAGCGCAGGAATACCAGGAGTCGGTGCGTACTTAGTTTGGCCTTCAGCGAGAGCCTTAGCGCAGGCGTCTTTCACGAATTGAGGCGTATCGAAGTCAGGCTCACCTACACCGAAGCCTACAACGTCTTTACCTGCGGCTTTAAGAGCCTTGGCTTTGGCATCCACGGCGAGCGTAGGCGAAGGGGCAACATTACGGGCCCAAGAAGAAAGTGAAGCTGGGTTAGACATAGGTGCTATACCCGCAAAGCAAGGGGAAGAAGCCCCGATGGCAAGAAAGAGTTAACGAACCCCTACCCAACCTAAATATCGATGACGTCTTTGGGCGGTTCTTTACCCTCTTTCGCAGCTTGAGCACGGCGAAGGGGTTTAAGTTGATCAATACCCACCGCTGAAGAAAAGAACCAAGAACAGATTGAAATAGTCAAAGTAGCGTAAGCCCAATGAATCACCTCAAAATCTAAACCAATGAGCTTATCGGTCAGAGCTAGAATAGCTCCATTAGTAAAGAATAAAACTAGATAAGCGCCGAGTCCAAGCGTCACGATTAAAATCGGAATCGAGACGATAAGAAAAATGGCTAACAAAAATGGGCGAAGGAATGAATTAAAAATTCCGAGCACCATCGCAACAACTACAAGAGTGGACCAATCTGTGTATTTAAGAAAACCAAAATGGCCGGCGACAAATACGCCTAGGGCTAGGGAGAACCATTCGAGAACTAAGACACCGAGACGACGAAAAACTTGCATAGTAAAAAACTAGCAAAAACAATCGACGGGGTCGAGTGAGAAAATATAGTCTTAGCGGGCGTGACGAATATCTTCACCGGACAGAATAAAAATGACCTGCTCGGAGATATTTTTACTATGATCACCAATACGCTCTAAAGCTTTCGAAATGAAGATAAGTTCAACGTTAGAGGCAGAAACTTTTACAGAATCGCCTGAACGACCGAATAAGGCTTCGTAGTTTTTGCGATTAAGCAGGTCGATTTCTGCGTCGCGCGTAATCACGAGTTTCGCCTTAGCGAGATCGCCTTCTACAAAACCGTCTAAGGCCAGACGAAGAACTTCTACCGCAATGCGACCTTCTTCAGGTACATGCAATAAATCCTTAAGCGGACCGCGTTGGGAAATCACTAAAATACGTTTAGCGATAACGGACGCTTCATCCGCAATGCGTTCTAAGTCATGAGCGATATCGCGAGCAGCTAATAATAAACGCACATCGCTACCCATCGGACCGAAGAGCGTAAGGTAGCGCATAATTTCGCGGTCGACCTGTTTTTCTAAATCATCCACGGCATCATCCATACCGCGTACTTGGAGTGCCAACTTATCGTCGCCTGTTTCAAGCGCCTGCATAACGAGACGTGTCATGTCAATCGAACGCTCACCCATCAGGACTAAATTATCCTGAAGTTGGCGGAGTTCGTCGTGGAAGAATCGTTGCATAGAGATAGTTTGTGAAAAAAATAATGAGAACTCAACCAAAACGACCAGAAATGTAAGCCTCGGTTTGAGCTTGGCCTGGGTTCATGAAAATCTTCTCGGTCGTATCGTACTCGATGAGTTCACCTAGGTAGAAGAAGGCGGAGCGATCCGAGACGCGAGCGGCCTGTTGCATCGAGTGGGTTACAATCACGATAGTGAATTGTGTTTTGAGTTCGTGAATCAACTCCTCAATTTTACCGGTAGCAATCGGATCAAGTGCCGAGCAAGGCTCATCCATAAGCAGGATTTCAGGGCGATTAGCAATCGCACGGGCGATACAGAGACGTTGCATTTGGCCTCCGGAAAGTCCGAGGGCGTTATCGTTTAAGCGGTCTTTAACTTCGTCCCAAAGCGCCGCTTTACGCAGGGAAGTTTCACAGGCTTCATCGAGGGTAGCACGATTCTTTACACCCATCACGCGAAGTGCAAAAATAACGTTTTCGTAAATAGACTTTGGGAAAGGATTAGATTTTTGGAAAACCATGCCGACGCGACGACGCAGAGAAATAACCTCTAGACCCGGATCGTAGATAGACTGCCCTTTAATTGCGATATCCCCTTCGTGACGAATTCCATCCACCAAATCATTCATACGATTAAGATTACGTAAGAGTGTGGATTTACCGCAGCCTGATGGACCAATAAAAGCGACCACTTGGCGCTCGGGAATATCGAGTGTCATCGAGTTGAGGGCCTTCTTCTCTCCGTACCAAAAACCAAAGTTCTTGATACTGATAAAGTCAGGACGGCCGGTTATATCGGTGGCAGTACGTGATTGGAATCGAGCGTTACTCATGGCGTTTTAAAATTAGAAAGCGGCACCCTTGAAGCGGGCACGGAGTCGATTGCGAATGGTGATGGCACCAAGATTTAAGCATACGACTAAGATGATTAAGAGAAGAGTTGTCGCGAAAACCATCGGACGTGCGGCATCGGAATCAGGCGACTGGAAACCTAAGTCGTAAATATGGAAACCGAGGTGCATAAACTTACGATCGAGGTGCAGGAAAGGAGCTAAGCCATCAATCGGCAAGGTAGGAGCGAGTTTAACCACACCGACAATCATGAGTGGTGCAACCTCCCCTGCCCCACGTGCCATCGCTAAAATGACACCCGTTAAAATACCAGGGGCCGACGCAGGTAATAAAATATCGCGAATCGTCTGCCACTTGGAAGCACCCGCCGCGAGTGAGGCTTCGCGCATACCACGAGGCACAGCTGATAAAGCCTCCTCTGTCGCAACAATCACTACCGGCAACGTCATCAAGGCGAGTGTAAGTGAACACCATAATAAACCGCCTGTGCCGAAGACGGGAGTGTTATTATTATACTTCAACTGATCTGAGAAAAATAGTTGGTCGATGGTGCCACCTAAAACATAGACGAAGAAGCCAAGACCAAAGACACCGAAGACAATGGAAGGAACACCCGCTAAATTATTAACGCAAATACGGACAACGCGTAAGACCGTCCCATCTTTCGCATACTCCTTTAAATAAATCGCCGCAATCACACCCAGGGGCGTCACGAGTAGACTCATGAATACTGTCATAACTAATGTACCGAAAATCGCAGGCATTAAACC
>CAIOLH010000076.1 GCA_903859115.1 uncultured Opitutia bacterium
CAAAAGCCATAGTTTCAGTCTAAATCACAAATATTTTCAACAGAATCGAGCATATTGGTAGACATTGTCGGTGAGCGAGCAGTTCGAAAATAACCATTGAGCAAAGACTTAAATAAGATTGGGCTGAGGGTGATGGCCAAAGTTTTACCATTAGCGGCACGTGAACTGGGCGGTACAGGTTCACCGCTCGTTATTTTACACGGTCTCCTCGGCTCATCTCGTAATTGGCAATCTGCAGGAGTTGCGCTGGCGGCGTGCGGGCATCGAGTTATCGGATTAGACTTACGTAATCACGGTAGCTCGCCTTGGTACGATGATTGTAGCTACACCGCGATGGCTGAAGACGTCCGCGCTTACTTGCTGTCAGAGAAATTAGATTCCGTACATCTCGTCGGACACAGCATGGGTGGAAAAGTGGCGATGCGTTTAGCGCTGAGTTATCCCGAGTTAGTGAGTCGTCTCACGGTGGTCGATATCGCTCCTCGTAACTACTCCGATCGCGTACGGGTAGAATTTACGGCCATGAATTCGAT
Source organism: uncultured Opitutia bacterium (assembly GCA_903859115.1). The sequence continues at coordinate 534 of CAIOLH010000076.1, forward strand.
TGATTTAACTAAAATTAAATCACGTCGCGAAGCGGAGAATCAATTGATGGATACGGTGACTGACTGGGGGATGCGTCAGTTCATTTTAACCAATCTTAATAGTGATGAAAACGGTGTATGGAAATGGACCGTTAATCGCGAAGCTCTGACTCAATCACTTAAATCCATTCTCGATTTCGATATTATTGATTCGGAAACTTTTAACGGACCCACGCGTTTTATTCGCGGTGGGAAGTCGAACTACATCACGGATGCGGATAGTATTTTAATTAAGAAGCACTTTCCTTTGGCGGATATGATTACGCTCCCTGAAAGTGGACATAATCCCCATTTTGATTCAAGGGCTGGATTTGTGGATGCCGTCTTGAAGTCTGACTAAATAAAAAGACCTTCCGTGTGGAAGGTCTTTGTTTGAAGCGTCTTACTAAGAATTATTTAGTATTCGCTTTGATCCATTCAGCTTCACTGACGTCGCCGCTCTTGTCGGCGTCATAACGAACGAAACTCTTCTCTGCTTTAGCTTGGTCTTTTTTACGGACGGCTAAGAACTCCTCTTTCGTCACTTTGCCGTCTTTATTGGTATCGGCTTTTTTGAAGTCAGCCGAGAGTTGTTCGGTAGTTTTTACAACAGCAGGTGTGGTTGTTGCAGGTGCTGCAGTGGTCGAACCACTCGCATCGACGCCACCAAACATGGTGTCTTCATCTTTGCTCTTAGCTGCAGCGTCTACGAATTTTACTTTCTTAGTTTTGCCAAAGACAACCGCATTAGGATTGGGTGCAGGAATCGCAGGGGGTAGGAATTTGGAAAGACGTTCGATGACGGCTTTGTTCTCAGCCTTATTCGCTAAGTTGACTGGTTCGGTAGGTGCATTCACCTCGTCGTATAATTCAGTATCATAAATCTTATTATCTTCGATGCCGCGCCAGAGAATGAGGCGCCAGCGTTCGTCACGGATACTGTAACCCATGATGTTGCATTTGCCGCCTTTAATGAATCCGTCCTTAAGTGCAGGAGCTTCTTTATTCACTTTAGGATATTGGCTAATAGCTACTTCTTTAACTTTTACCGTTGGATTTTCTAAAACTGGGCGGAGTGATACGCCATCCACATCAGGTTTTGGCAGTCCGCAAAGATCTGCGAGGGTTGGATAGACGTCTACGAATTCGACGAGTGAGTCGGACTTACCGTTAGCGTTTTTCATTTTTGGATAGCTGAGGAAGAGTGGTACTCGTGCATCTGCTTCAAAGTTAGTGTGCTTACCCCATTCTTGGTGGTCACCGAGTTTCCAACCGTGATCGCCCCAGAGAACAATCACCGTGCTATCCGCTAAGCCTTCTTTTTCTAAAGCATCGAGAACGATACCCAGATTAGCATCGGTGTAACTGACGGCTGCATAGTAACCATGACGCATCTCTTTGGTTAATTTCTCAGGTAATGCCGTGAAGTTTTGTTTCTTTTCTTTCGGAGGAATGTTGGTGTAGGAGTGTAACTCACCGCTATCGCTATCGTTAGCGTAGAGAGGTGCGCCTTCAGGGTATTTACTGCTGGTATCAGGCAGTTTATCGGCATCGTACATGTCCCAATATTTCTTAGGGGAAACAAAGGGTAGGTGTGGCTTGGAGAAACCAACCGCTAAGAAGAACGGAGAATTTTTCTTCTTAAGTTCACCGAGAGTTTTAGCGGCGAGACGTGCAGTCTTTCCGTCGGTATAAAAATCATCCGCTACATCGCCGGCTTCGAACGCAGGACCTTTAACTTTTTCTGCACCGCTATTCTTGGAGTTTTCAAGAGCTTGGCGGTTTTCTGGTTTTGCGTAAATTTCTGCGTCAGGTGTTCCCCAAGGTACTGACCAACCCACAGCGTCATCCTGACCACCGTGGAAAATTTTACCCATGCCTTGGGAGAAGTATCCGTTCTTAATGAAGAACTGTCCGAGGGAGACCGCGTTTGGTAGGGCAGTGCGGAAGTGTGTTTCTAAATCCCAGACGCGTGTGCTATCGGGACGTTTTCCGGTCATAATAGACGCACGTGATGGTGCACAGACGGCTTGTTGGCAGTAAGCGCGATTAAATACCATACCGCGTTTGGCGAGACGATCAAAGTTAGGGGTCTTGATGACGGGGTTTCCGTAACAAGCTAATTCAGGACGAAGGTCATCAACGGCGATAAAGAGCACATTTAATTTTTTCTCTTCGGCGCAAAGTTGGGCACTGATTAGGCCGAGGGTGATGAGGGTAAGTAACTTTTTCATTATTAAGGGTATCGTTGTGTTCATAGG
>CAIOLH010000077.1 GCA_903859115.1 uncultured Opitutia bacterium
CGATACAAGGATCTGTTTCTACCATTGGTTGGGTTAATCAGATTATAACCACCTTCACTGATTTTTGTTTTTGAGTAACCCGCAGTGCCATCAATCTGTGGAAGTTGTGCACCCGAAATATCTTCAAAACTCGCGGTCGCTTGTTCAACGCGGGCAGCAGCAATACGAATATCTGCATTAGCTTTTAACGCGGTCGCCACTAAATCATTTAATTTTGAATCACCTAAACCCTTCCACCATTCGGATGAAATCGTTTCGGTGGAATCTGACTTCTCAGCATACGCTGTGTCCGTGGGCACGGTGGGGCGTTCATAATCGGGTCCGACTGCACAAGCAGTTAAAAATACAGCGACTAAAACTGGGGGTAAAATTTTCATACTTTGGGTTCTTTGCGATCTCCGGTGAGAACTTTGAAGAAGAGAGGAATAAATAAAGTCGCGAGGAAGGTATCGATAATCATCCCACCAAAAACACCCGTACCCATCGAACGACGAGCACCAGCGCCTGCGCCCGCGGCAATTACTAATGGAATCACGCCTAGAACGAAAGCCATGGAAGTCATTACAAGTGGACGGAAACGCACCTTAGCCGCCTCAGCCGCAGCCTCGGCAGCAGATTTACCTGCATCGCGTGCAAAGACCGCAAACTCAACGATCAGAATCGCATTTTTAGCAGCCAATCCAATCAGTGTTACCAATCCGATTTGGAAATAAATATCATTGGCCATTCCTCTCGCAAAAATAGCGAGCAGTGCGCCCATCAATGCGAATGGAATGGTGAAGATTACGCCAATCGGCAGTGACCATTTTTCGTAAAGAGCCGCTAAGATGAGGAAGACCATCAGCAGTGCCATCGCAAACGCAGGTACCGCAGAGGTGGCGGTGCGTTTTTCTTGATAAGCCTGAGCCGTCCAATCCAGTTCATAGCCTTCAGGTAAAGTGGCTTCAGCAATTTGTTCGACCACATCGAGAGCGTGACTCGAACTCACACCTGGAGCAGCACTACCAATCACGCGTGAAGATAAAAATCCTTTATAACGATCGAGCTGTTCCGCACCCGAAGTAGATTTAATTTTTACGAGCGTGGAGAGCGGTACCATTGTACCATCTTTGGCACGTACATGAACGTGAGCGATGTCTTCAGGTGCCATACGCTTATCCGGCTCGGCCTGCATCAACACGCGGTAAGTACGACCCGAACGATTAAAGTCATTTACATAAACCGAACCAATTGTTGCCTGCAGTGCATCGTAAATATCCGACAGGCTAATACCTAAAGAGGCGGCACGCACTTGATCCACTTCAGTTAAATACTGTGGGACATTGGTCCGGAAGAATGAGTTTATGCCTGTTAATTCTGGGTTTTTACGTAGTTCTGCCAGTAACTTTTCGGTCACTTGTCCGAGCTTTGCGACGCTATCATCATCTCTGGCTTGTAGATAAAACTCAAAGCCACCCGCAGTACCAATGCCACGAATCGGCGGAGGATTGAACACCATGCACATGCCTTCAGGATACTTCATACCGACTCCAGAAAACACTCGGGAAAGTTCATCCGCACTCTTATCACGCACCGACCAATCTTTTAACGGCAGGAACATCGTTCCCGAATTTGTTTTTTCTCCACCACCGATTAAATCGAATCCGCTGATGGCGAAAACGTGACTGACGGCAGGCTTGTCGGCAGGGATGACTAAAAAATCGGGTACTAACTTCGCCATGTACTCACGGGTGCGCGTTACGCTGGCACCATCGGGCAATGACACACTCGCGACGACATAACCTTGGTCTTCCACCGGCAAGAAGCTACGAGGAATAACCTTAATTAATACGAAATTAATTCCAATAATTAGGAAGAAGATTGCGAATCCAGTGATAGGACGTGCGAGCAACCAGCGAACCGTACGATCGTGCCATCCAGCGACCGCTTTAAACATGTTTTCAAACCAGAGTAAGAGTCCTTTTTTCTCATGGTTAGTCTTTGGCTTTAAAATCATCACGCACAGCGCTGGCGTCAGAGTGAGCGCAACGAATCCAGAAATCGTAACGGCCACCGCAACGGTAACTGCGAATTGTCGATAAAGTGCACCTGCAATACCTCCTAAGAAAGCGACGGGAAGAAATACAGAAACGAGAACGAGTACAATCGCGATGATTGCACCTGACACTTCGCGAATAGATTCAATCGCCGCATCAAAGGGAGACATCCCCTTCTCTTCCATCAGCCGTTCTATATTTTCCAAAACGACAATGGCATCGTCCACCACAATACCAATCGCAATGACCATCGCAAAAAGCGTAAGTGTGTTGATACCAAAACCGAAGAGCCACAAACCCGCAAAAGTTCCGATGAGTGAAACCGGTACCGCAATTAAAGGAATGAGTGTCGCGCGCCAGCTTCCTAAAAATAAGAATAATACTAAAACCACCAAAGCGCCGGCTTCTAAGAGTGTGTGTTCAACTTCACTAATCGAGGCACTCACAAAGCGTGTAGTGTCGAATGGTACATCGTAATCTACGCCAGAAGGAAAACGTTTCGAGAGTACCTTAACTCGTTCTTTGATCGCGTCGGCGACATCCAATGCATTCGCTCCAGGCGCCAAGAAAACTCTAATACCTACCGCAGTTTTTCCATCAAGCGTGGCTTGTTGCTCATAACTCTGAGCCCCTAATTCCACTCGTGCGATATCTCTTAAACGTAAAGTTCCAGCAGCACCACCTGAGCGAATAATGATATCTGAAAATTCATCCGGGGTCGCGAGACGTGAAGGCGTCACCACTGGGATAACTAATGATTGTCCAACAATCGAAGGCTCTTGGCCGAGTCGACCCGCCGCATATTGTTGGTTGGCCGCACGAATGGCCAAAGTAACATCGGTAGGCGTTACCCCGAGACGTGCCATCTTATCGGGCTGCAACCAAACACGCATCGCATAATCACGCGCTCCGAAAATACCAGCCTCACCGACGCCTGGAATACGTTTAATTTCTTCGACGACATTAACAGAAGCAAAATTACTTAAATAAATAGAATCACGACTGCCATCTTTCGAAATAATTGAGATGGATAATAAAATATCGTTCGTACGTTTTTTTACGACCACCCCGAGACGACG
>CAIOLH010000078.1 GCA_903859115.1 uncultured Opitutia bacterium
ATGGACGGACAGCACTCGGCGAAACTCCTCTTAAATGCCCAGTATTAACCTATTTAATTCACCGACCTTGGTTAATGAAGCTTACCCAAAAGCCAAAACCGCAAATCAAACTTGAGTTAAGCCCCACCGAGCAGAATAAAAAGTTACAGGCTATTCTTTGCCATGAGACCCAAATGGCTTTAAGCCAAAGTAGATTTTCGCAATTCGCTCAAACTACCGAACCTTTTAACTTCTCCCTCTAATGCCAACCTTCCTTAAATCACCTCGCGTTCAAGCCATCTTACTTGCTGTTCTCGTTTTCTTTTTATTTTGGTGGAGACTCGGAACACTCGGACTGATTGATCCCGATGAGCCATTCTACGCGATGACCACGCGCGAGATGGTACAAAGTGGTGATTGGGTTACTCCACGTCTCTTCGGCGAACCTCAATTTGAAAAACCGATTTTATTTTACTGGCAAACCTGTCTATCTCAAACGGTGTTTGGTGATAATGAATTTGCAGCACGACTTCCGGGAACTCTCGCAGCGACCTTTTTAGTTTTCCTCACTTGGGGAATCGGACGAAAACTCCTTTCGCCAACTGCCGGATTTCTCTCTGCCGTCGTTCTCGCAACGGGGTCTATGTTCGTGGTCATGTCGCGCCTCATGCTCACCGACATTTCTCATACAGTTTTTATTACAACGAGTATGTTCTGCCTCTGGAGGGCATTTCACGACGAGGATAATCGACTCAAATGGCTGGTTGCCCTCACGGTCGCCTCAGCCCTCTCCATGCTAACTAAAGGCCCTCAGGGCTTGGTTTTTGTGATGATGGCGGGCTTGGCCTACGGCTGGATTCAAAAGCATAAACAACCTTGGTCAGCTAAGAGTTTAGCGATCTGCATTCCTCTTTGGCTACTGATTGCGACGCCATGGTATTTGGCAATGTTCACGCTTCACCAATCGGGTCCCACCGCACAAGGAACCGGCTGGGCCTATTATTGGAATTCATTCTTCGTTCACGAAAACTGGGATCGTTTCTTCCACTCCGAACACCAAGGAAATAACAACTGGTATTATTATTTAGAAATCTTAATCGGTGGAACGCTTCCCTGGATTCCCCTCACGCTTGCTGCGATTTGGCAAAGTGTACGCACTTCCTTTAAAGACCTACGTGAGCACAAAGGACTCTGCTTAATTCTCTGTTGGCTAATCCCATCGTATATTTTCATGAATATAGCTCAGACCAAAATTCCGAGTTATATTTTCTTCCTCTTTGTGCCCGTGGCCTTGCTTGCTGGTCACACTCTTGAGCGCTGGATCAATCACGGTTTCACACGTCGTGAATTCTGGTTCGTATCCATTTTCACTCTCATTGAGGGCGTGTTATTACTTTGGTACACACCTGTTTTCCACCCCAACTCGATGCCCTTCCTCGCACAACTGATTGCGCTGGGTGTACCGTTAACCCTCGCAGGTATTTGTGCTTTCCGCAAAAGTGCGTTTGGCTGGGTCACTTTCTCAACGTCATTCAGTCTCATCCTAATCTTCGTCGCGTTCTTCTGGATTGAAGATCGACTCGATGGAACCGTGGGCAGTCATGACATTTGCGCCATAGCCGCCAAGGCACGCAAACCCAATGAAACGGTCATCACCAGCAGTTTCCTCGGTCGCGCCGCCAACTATTACCTTAAAGAAAAACCTACCGCTATTTTCGTAGGTTCGCCAGCCATTCAAGAAGGAAAAGCTAAAGACAACTTCCGTCCTTTCTACCCATTCTATTCCTACCACGCACTCCGTCAGATTAAGTTAGAAAATGA
>CAIOLH010000079.1 GCA_903859115.1 uncultured Opitutia bacterium
AGGTTGGTCCGCATCGTGCATACAAACATTATTACCTAAAATCTTGTAGATGCAACCCCTACTCGTAGAAATTATACACAGTGGTAATTTCACCAAATTTATGAACGAACTGAGTCAGTTTACATCCGCGTTGCTCGCCCGCCAGTCCTTGACGAAGGCCCAAGCAAGTGTCGCCGCTGGCTTAATGGCATCGGCTGAAATTTCTGATGATTTGAAAGAATCGTTTCTCATCGCCTTAGCACAAAAAGGAGAAAATGCCGAAGAGGTCGCAGGTTTCGCACACACGTATCGCCAGTTGGCACGAAAAATCGATTTCGGAAATACGCCAGCGCAGGCCATAGACATTGTCGGCACAGGTGGCGATCGTTCTGGAAGTTTCAATATTTCATCCGTCTCCGCTCTCATCGTCGCCGCTGCCGGTGTGCCCGTGATTAAACACGGCAATCGCTCTATCACTTCTAAATCAGGGAGTGCCGATTTCTTAGTCGGCTTAGGCGTGCAACTCGAAGCGAGTGACGCAAAATTAAATCACGCTCTTACAGAAGCTAACTTCTGTTATCTTTTTGCTCCCGCTTTTCATTCGGCGTTTAAATCGATTCTCAGCGTTCGAAAGAAAATCGCTGAGCGCGGACAAAAAACTATTTTTAATATTTTAGGACCGCTGATTAATCCGGCCCAACCTGCCTACATGTTGGTTGGTGTTTATGATCAGCGCTGGGTTGAGCCGATGGCCTTAGCCTTACATGACTTAGGCGTTAAACGTGGCTTAGTGGTACACGGTCAAGTAGGCGAGGGGATGGATGAAGTAACTACCGCTGGGCCCACCGTCGTGCGTGGCTGTGGCGAACTTCTTCATGTAAACGCCATCTGGTTGCCCGGAGACTTTGGTTTTAACCAAGCTCCAAGCACCGATTTAAAGGGCGGCACACCCGAAGAGAATATTGTAATGTTCAGCGATTTATTGGTCGGCGGAGTTCCCGAAGGCCTACTCGATACTTTATGCCTCAGTGCCGGGACCGCATCGTGGGTTGCGAATAAAGCAAAAGATCCAGCCGAAGGTGCGAAGCTCGCCCGCGAAATTATCCTCAACGGAAAGTTGCGTGACGAAGTTCGTCGACTGCGTGAAGCGTATCGCGACTAACTGAGTAACTTATTCAAAGTGCGTTCAGTCGCTCCTTGATTGCTCTTATGCCAGGCCACTCCCGCGGCAGATTTTTTCGCGAGTGAATTTTTATCACGTGCTAAAGATAAAATTTCTTTGAGCACTTCATCGGCGTCGGTGCATTTAGTAGCCGCACTATTTTTTTCTAAGCCCTGACAAATGGATTTAAAGTTCGTCATGTGTGGGCCGTAGATAACGGGTACGCCGGCGGCCGCACATTCAATAGGCGTTTGCCCACCGTCATGCGGGGGAAGGCTTTTGCCCGTGAAGGCTAAATCGGCCGCGCGGGTGAGTTGACGCAGTTCGCCCGTGGTATCGCCGAAATGTACGATGGTGCCTTCAGGGGCTTGTGGTCCCTTAATGGAACGTTGGTGGTAGTTTAAGCCGGAGCTTTCTAATAATTTAAGAACTGAGTCGCGACGTTCGGCATGGCGTGGAACTAATAAAAGTCGGGCATCAACCCCAGTATCACGCAAGTTTTTCAAGGCTTTTAATAAGAGGGCCTCTTCGCCCTCCCAGGTGGATGATCCCAGTAAGACGATCGTGTTAGGTGAATCTCCAAAGCCTAGTTGAGAGCGTAATTTATTTTTATCCGAAGCCGATAAAGGTCCATCCGCACTCACATCGAATTTCAAGTTACCTGTGACTTCGATTTGGTTTTGACTATCACAGATTGTTTTTAAACGTCGCGCGTCTTCTTCGCTGCCCGCACCAATCCAAGAAAATTGCTTGAAGAGATTTTTCGTAATCCATTTAAATTGCTGATGTCGGGCATAAGATTTATCCGACAAGCGTGCGTTAATGAGATAAGCTGGAATCTGACGACTCTTTGCTTGGTATAAATGTTCGGGCCAGAGTTCACCTTCAGCTAAAATGATTTTATCAGGCGCAATGCGTGACCACGCGAGTCGGCTGCATGGCCAAAAATCTAGCGGGAAAAATCCGATGCCGATGCAAAGATCTTTGTATTTATCCTGGGCGATACGATGACCAGTGCTCGTCGTCGTGGTGAGAACGACTTCGATTTGACCCTTGGCTTTGAGTTGTTGGAGGAGGGGACCGATGGCTTCAATTTCACCTACGGAGACGGCTTGAATCCAAATTCGACGTAGACCTGAGGACTTTGAGGGCAGGGAGGGAAAGAGTCCGAAACGCTGGCTAAATCCGGTACTATACCCCCCGCGACGTAACATTCTCCAAATATAATAGGGGGATGCTAGGATAAGCAGGGGTATAAAAAGGATGCGGTAAAACCAAATCATAACAGGGACGCCCCATCCATGGCTGAATAGAATAAGAAAGTCAGCCCTTTTTCCCTTGCCAGAGGGGGTAAGGATTGTTTGAAACCACTTTCCACCGTTTGAAGCGACCGCCGATTGCTTCGAACATAACAACCAAAACAGTCAAACACCCTGATCCAATGTCC
>CAIOLH010000080.1 GCA_903859115.1 uncultured Opitutia bacterium
CCGCAAAAGGAATCGTCACTGAGCGACCTTTGGCATCAACACCTTCAAGATGTGCCTGCGCGGTAGGCTTGGCAATTTCTTCGGCTTGTTTCTTAAGTTCGGCAAATTTTGCATCTAAACTTTTAATCTTATCAGTCAGTGCTACCGTGGGCTCTTGGCGATCTTCGGCGCGCCGTAATGCGATTCGTGTCTCTTCCATTTCGGCATTCACGAGACCGATTTTATTTTGGTTAATATCTAAAACACGCTCACGAATTTTGGTCGCTTGATCTACTTCGGCCTGGATGATTGAAAAAGTAGCCGAATCAGCCGCGTGTGTTTTACCTGCAGAATCAACGATGGTTTTAGGAGTAATAAACGCAGGTCCATTTTCCATACGTTCCAAGCCAAGCGTTTCCGGAATAAATTTTTCGTCAGTGATATTAAGCTCATCGACCCAAACATAAGAGGTGTTATTTAATTCACGGAGTCCGATTTGGTACTGACGCTCATAGCGTGGATCCGATGCTGGTGAATTAGAACGCACGCGACGTTGCACAAATTGGCCAACGATTTCAGTACCGTCTTTAAGTTTTACGGTCGGAACTGATGGCGCCCAAAATACAGAGAAACCATTAATTAAAACCAATCCCAGTAATCCAGCGACCATCGATAGGCCAACGATAAGTCCAAGGCTAGTAAACCAGACCCAAGGTTCTCCCTTAGGCGTAGAATTATCTGAAGGTGTCGTTGCCATGTTTAGTTCATTTTATAGCGCTTCCTTAGACGCTGGCGAAGTGTTTCCGCGAATGTATTAACGATGAAGGTCAGAGCGAATAAACAGCAGGCACCTAAGAAAAGAGCTCGGAAGTGAGTTTCCCCCGCCGCTGCTTCAGGAAGTTCAACTGCGATATTAGCGGAGAGTGTGCGCATACCGTTGAAAGGATTGGCTTCCATGACTGCCGTATTTCCCGTGGCCATCACCACGATCATTGTTTCTCCCACGGCGCGACCGAATCCAATCATCACCGCAGAAAGAATTCCGGAAATAGCTGTAGGCACAACGACCGTCCAAACGGTTTGCCAGCGACTTGCACCCAAGGCGAGTGAGCCTGAGATTAAAGAGTTAGGCACATTGGACAGAGCATCCTCAGCGATGGTGAAGACGATAGGAATGACAGCGAAGCCCATCACAAAGCCTACCACGAGCGAGTTGCGTGCGTCGTAATTTAGTCCAGTGCTTTGGCGCCACCATTCACGGAAGTCAGAAATGTTCTGACCCGACGCTAAATCTTTTACCGTAAAGAAAGTTGATTCAATCGTGGGGCCCAGTTGCCATGCACCATACATACAAAGCACGATGAACGGGAAAAGGTAGGCAAATTCCCAACCTGGACCTACGCGACGTCGAACAGACTGAGGCAACTTCGACCAAATATAACCAGCAAAAAGTGCGCTAGGAGCTAGAACTACGATTACACACAAGATAGGAATCAAATGAGTGTCGACGAGTGGAGCGAGCCAGAGGCCAGCAAGGAAGCCCAACACAACGGAAGGCAACGATGCCATAATCTCCATCAGGGGCTTAATGACGTTCTTCCACTCGGGTCGTAAAAAATGTGAAACGTAGATCGCAGCTAAGAGAGCAATTGGTATCGCAAATAATAGTGCGTAGAAAGTGCCTTTGACCGTTCCGTAAATTAAGGGAACCAAGGAATATTTTGCTTCAAATTCATCCGAGCCTGAACTGGACTGCCAAGTGTAAGCTGGGCCTTCCGCTCCTTCGTACCAAATTTTTCCAAAGAAGGTATTCCAAGAAGCTTCGGGGTGATGATCCGTGATTGCCCAGCGATAAACCTTTCCATCCTGACAGAGAATGGAGAGTCGATTATAATTTCTGGAGAAAACGACCTGTTGAATCGGTGAAGTCGGCGCTGATTCCTCCCACCGACTGGAGCCGTTCGTCAGGTTACGAATTTGCATATGACCACCGGCGACCGAGAGATAACATTTATTGCCAGCCGCTGGGAAAACGCCCTGTCCTACGCCCGCGAGAGTTTCACAATCATGGATCTTGCCCCAGCGACGAAGCATTTGTCCGTCTGGTTGTTTTTGTGGATACAGAGACCAAACCACTTCTTCGTTTTCATTTCCTTGGAATACGACGGAGACGTTTCCAAAAATAAAACCCGCGGCTGCGATTTGTGGATTTGTAGCTTCACCGAAAGGTTTAAAAGACTGAAGGAGCGAAAAAGTGTTTTCGCTGTTTTGATAAACTCTGACTTCTCCGGTCTTCCGAATAACTAAAAGTGAATCGGCGGTTGAGGGAACTAAGACGCGCTCGAGATCCGTCACATCGGCGGCGATGGAAAATGGCTCGCTCACCGTAACTTTTCCTTTTCCTCCCAAGCCCTTGCGTTCGGTCAAACGACGCCCTGCAAGGACGTCATGTCCATCTTTTTGCTGACGTGAGATATAGAGTCTACCTTCCGAACCTTTGACACTCCAAGCTTCTAAAACAGGCCCATTAAGGTCGCTGATTTTACCCGCATACTGCTGATCGACAGTAGGCTCTAGTTCACGTTTTCCGTTTTTATCGAAGGTAATTTTGTAACTAATTTTTAATTCTCTCACGCTGCCATCGGCTAATCCTAATAAAACTAAACCGTCGCGTGAATATGTTTTAACAGCGGTGACAGGGATTGAAACTGCAGGCGCCGTTTGACCGTCAATCGTTGATGGAGTCGTTTTAAAATCAGGTGACCAAGTTTTAACGAGTGAACCATCAGCAGCCTTGCGGAATGAAATATTTCCCTGCGCATCGCAACTGAATGGTAATTCGCCGTATTCATCTTCCCCCCAGG
>CAIOLH010000081.1 GCA_903859115.1 uncultured Opitutia bacterium
CGCTCGGGTATTGATTCCATCAGCTCGACTAATCACGCCGGCTTTAGATGCGTGAAAGACCAACCAGAAATTGCTAAATAGTTTTTAGTCTCGTTCCTGATAATCTAAATCTTTTCCGTAAGTCTCTTCCATTCCGTTCACAGCCAAGAACGCGAGGCCAAAGCAGAACACACCCAAGAGCGCGGCCGCCAATTGACTGGAAACTTGGTACGATATGAGCGTACCAAAAGTGAACGACATTAAGACTAACGAACCGCGAACGAAATTAGGAACTGTGGTTGCCACGGTCGCACGTAAATTGGTGCCAAACTGCTCGGCTGCGATGGTAATAAAAATGGCCCAGTAGCCCATGCTTAAGCCCATAATAAATACTAGCGTGTAAAACTGTGTAGCGGTCCAGCCGTGTGAAAAGTAAAGGAAGGTAACCACGCAGCCGGCACTGAATATTAAAAAGCTCGTAACGATTTTCTTACGCGAGTTGAGCCACTGACTGGCCAATCCACTCGCTAAATCACCAAACGTTAAACCCAAATAAAACAAGGCTACCGCACGATTAGTCAGAACCTCTTTTATTTCAAATTGGGGGGCGAATACCCTTTCCGACTTCTGAACTAATATTCCAATCATATACCAGGTCGGTAATCCAATCGCAATACAGCGAATGTAACGCATGAAACGTATCTTGTTGGTAAACAGCGCAAAAAAATTACCGCGTGCTACGACACCGGGACCATCCGAATTCTTCGACCGATGAAACATGCCCGACTCAGTGACCGACATTCGCGTAAATAAAAGACAAAGTCCCAATCCCCCACCAATGAAATAATTGGTCTGCCAAGTGACCAATTCGGCGACCGTTCCTGCAACCACCGCACCCGAAACACCAACAGCGGCAATGAGTGCCGTACCGTAACCACGACGTTCTTTAGAAAGCACTTCAGAGACCAGAGCAATACAACCGCCCAACTCACCCGCTAAGCCAATTCCAGCAAAGAAACGACACGCGGAATAAATTTCAATGTTTGTGGCGAATCCATTAGCAATGTTTGCGAGTGAATAAAGTAAGATGGAACCGAACAACGTCGCCAGACGACCCATACGGTCAGCGAGAATTCCGAAAAATAATCCGCCAATCAACATACCCAACATCTGCCAATTCATCGGGTCGGCATACCAAACAATATCACCTTTAATATGAAAAGTATCCAAGCTGGCATTCTTCACCGCCATGCAAAGGGTGAGATCATAAATATCTACAAAGTAACCCAGAGCACCGACAATAACGACGGGCTGAAATAAATCCTGCCAAAGAGTACGTTGCGATACTGGGGTGGATGTTTGCATAAATTATTCTTTAAGGCCGTGTAAATTCGCCATGGAAATACCCGAAAGCATTGCCCCCGTCACGCCGAGAAATCCCTGATCCGTTCCAATGATAAAAAGATTTTCTAAATCCGTCCGTCCATCGCGACGTTTAATCGGCGATCCATAAATAGCACCATTAAGGTGACCGGTAAACTTACGTACCGTACGTGGTGTGAACACATCGCTTGAAGTCAGTGCAGCATCATGCGCCGTATCACTTACTGGACTAAGATGATTACGAGCAACCCGGTTGAGTTGATTCAACCATACGGTTTTCTGAGCCAAGTACTCCTCTTCGGGCAAGCGACACCATGCATCGTGATTAGCTAGTGCCGTCACACGCAACCAACCTTCATCCAACTTTCGCTCACCTCCGTAATTATAATTATTAGGAATACAGATAACGCCTGACTTCGGATCGACTAAGGCCTTGGGCGATTGATAATTAAAACGCTCTTCATCGCAGAAGAATATAATGGTTTCGTTCCACTTAAATTGAGAAAATTCTTCAGGCTTATAGGTCGCAATCGTTTCGAGATAGCCCAGTCGACCAATCTCATTTTGCGCCACTTGTGAGGAACAATCAGATCTTAATCGCTGCGTCTCCACCGCACCCGCTGAAGAATAAATTTTTTCGGTGGTGACTTCGGTGCCATCATCTAAAATCAGTCCCACGGCGCGGGAGCTACGGACAATGATTTGCTTAACTCCACACTTCATCCGGCGGTCTACTTGATGTTCCCGACAGCGATCCAAGAGTAGGCGAATGACTTGTCTTACCCCAATAAAGGGTCGAGCAAAGCCTTCTTTAAAGAGCGAACGCCACATGATGGCGAACTGCGAGACTTCGATATCGTTTTCCAACGCACTCCCATAAAAACAAGTCGGCAAAAGAAGCATATCGCGTAAAAGCGGATCCGAAATCTTTTCATCGAGTAACGCACGGGCCGAACCGCCGTTAGCCTCCAAAGCAGCTTCATCAATATTAGAGATATAATTATCGAGCGCGCGAAACTGATCGATGGCCTTGGGAAAAACTTTGGCCACATCATCCATCAAATCCGGAAAATGATTATTCACTCGTAACTGCTTGCCGCCCATTTTGATGAGCGAGCCAAGCTGTGGACATAGATCTAATTCTTCACGCTTAATTCTTAGCTGACGGAGTAACTTGGTGAGGGGTGTGCCCTTGGCGCCTTCGGGTACCCAATTAGTGAGGGCGTGTAAACCGACGTCATATTTACGATTTCCACGTGCATAAAATGAATTCAGTCCACCCGCGGCATTATGCTTTTCTAATAATAGAACCTTTTGGCCGAACATGCTTAAGCGTACGGCAGCGGCGAGGCCTGACATTCCTGCTCCAATAATAACGGCGTCGTAATGAACGGGGGCGGAATCCACACGTTTACATTTGAAAAGCCCAGCCAAGGGTCAAGCGACACCTTTACTTAAACCTTACTAATTCTTAGCAACTCATCAGCCGCCCGAAAAATTTGCTGAGCGGTGATGCGTCCCATCGCACGATTCATTCGTGCATTATAATCATTAATGTCTTCACCCTCAAACTTCGTCGTATCAATTCGCACCGCACGACTTAATGTGCCCCAAGGTCGTGAGCGGTTATAATTCGAAGGTCCATAAACTCCTAAAACGGGCACTTTGACGGCTGAAGCTAATTGGAGAATAGCTGAATCAGTACCCATAAACAATCGAGCCTCTTTGAGTAAAAGTGCGAGTTGCGGTAAGCTCAGTTGACCACGAGTCGAAAAAGCAGCGGGACCAATTAATCCACATAAGGCATCGGCCATGATGCGCTCTTCGGAGGCGGGTCCAGCGGACACGACCACGCGTTCAATTAAACCGGCGGCTAATAATTCACGCGTCGCTTGAGCCCATTTATCGATTTCTAAAATTTGCGAGGGTTGCGAAGCGCCTGGATGAATCACTAAATATTTTTGTGGTTCAACGAGTAAGCCGTGTGAATCCATCCGCGAGGAGGCAAACCACATCGGTGGAACTTCAGCGGCAATATTAAAAATCTCTGAAAAGACCGCGTGATCGCGGGCGGCTTCATGCGGATCCACTAATAACCCTCGGACTTGCTGATGAAAAAAAGGTGCTAAATAAAAGGGGGCCTTGCCCGCACAAATTCTACGCGTCGCTCCACTTAATGCCACTAAGGTATGAGCCGTACGATGAGAAGATAGCGCAATAGCGTAATCGAAATCTTGACGACGAAGATGCGAGACGAGAGCGGCAAACTGCGAGACTGTATTATTTAAATTATAGGTAACCGTTTCGGTGATAACCGGACAACCCTGCGTAGCCATTTCAGCGCCAGGCAATGTGATATAGGTAACATTGGCACCGGGGTGAACTTCTTTAATCGCACGCAGAGAAGCAGTAACGGCGAGCGCACCACGTAAGCCAGCGAACTTACAAATCAGTATCCGCATAATTAAGTTAAACCTTGCGACTGATTATCCCAAAGACGGCGGAAAAGTTCATTGGTTTTGTAAACTTCATCGCGCGATCCATCCGCAACGATACGTCCGCCATCAAAAACTAAAATTCTATCCACATCGCGAATCGTACTAAAGCGGTGGGCGACAATGAGAGTGGTGCGACCGGTCATTAATCGAGAAAGTGAATTCTGAATACTTCGTTCTGTTTCGGTATCGAGCGCTGAGGTAGCTTCATCTAAAATTAAAATCGGAGCGTCTTTCAAGAAAGCCCGAGCGATGGCAATACGTTGGCGCTGGCCGCCCGACAACTTACTACCGCGTTCGCCCACCATCGTATCGAAGCCCTGAGGTTGGGCATTGATGAAATCGAGAGCGCCAGCGAGGTGAGCTGCTTCGCGAATCTCTACCTCGGTAGCACCTGCTTTTCCGATACGAATATTTTCCGCAATGGTCTCGTTAAACAAAATGGGCTCTTGTGAAACGAGAGCAATATTAGCCCGTAAATCAGCTTGTTTTACTTGGCGAACGTCGAGACCATCGACCAGTAAGCTGCCCTCTTGTGGATCAAAAAACCGTGGAACCAGATTCACAAACGTACTTTTTCCTGCACCGCTTGGTCCAACTAAAGCTACCGACTGTCCGGCGCGAATACTGATTGTGACATTATTTAAAACCGTTTCTTTACCGTAGGCAAAAGACAAATTCTTCATCGCACTCTCGCCTTTCACACGTCCGAGTGACTGGGCTTGAGGTGAATCGGCGACCTCGATGGTTGCGTTAATAATTTCTTCTAAGCGAACTAAGCCTGGTTCAGCCATGTGCAGACGATTACTGACGAATCCGATTTTCTTGATTGGACCATAAGCCATGTAAAATGCCGTGATGAGTGAGAGAAGTTCTTCGAATTTAAAACCGAC
>CAIOLH010000082.1 GCA_903859115.1 uncultured Opitutia bacterium
CAGGCGTTCAGTCACAAGTTCATCAAAATATTTAGCCGCTTGCGGCAAACCATAGATACATTTAAGTAGCTTAACGATTGGAGGCATATCCTTGTCAGTTGCACCCTTCGGTCGACGTAAATAGATTTTCTCATCAGGCTTTAAAGATGGATGCAGAAAAGCAGTCTTTACATCGTGAGATTCAAGATCGTAATCTAAAGTGGCTGCAACGGAGAAAAATAATCGGAGAGTTTCGCTGTGAGCTGTGCCCGCATAAGTGTCCGGATCAAAGATATTTTTCAGCTGATCACCCCGAGCGACTAAGCGAGCCTTAAACTTCTTAAACGTCCCATCCGGGTTATAAACAATAGAAAAAACTACTTTCGAAGACAGCAGTAGTCCTTTTGGGATATCGGAGACATCTCCGAAAAACGCTTTCCAAGTCGACATATCATTTAGCGATAGGATCTCGTCGGCAAATGCACCCATGAAATGATCTGCATACGGATGGGCAATAGCTTGCGCTATCGACATAGGCTCATCAGATATATTAATGTCTCGTTTAGCTTTAATCATATTAGCACGACGAACTTTCATACTCGGCCGTGTAGGAAGTGTAGACTGAAATACATAGTTAGAATCGTGTAGAACATCATCTATCGCCTCATATTCGAAATCACAACTTTGAGAGGGCGGCGTTGCAAACGCATCAACATCATAAAATTGGAAACAATATACATTAGATACTTCCGAAGTGGAGAGACGCACAATGTCATGAACTCGATAACGAATATTATTAGTCTTATCAGTAAAAATTTGCTTTAAATATTCAAAAGCAAATTTGTACTTGCCTGCACATTTTGAACGGAGAACCGGCGTATACGTGAACTCATCCATCTCATCTATTGGCTCAGCGGGCAAAATTAGAGAAGTAGGAGGAGTGTCTACTTGCGCAATATCAGCACCAAAAACATATGTATTTGAAATTGGCTCAACATCAGAAATAAACTTAAACGAATGTCGCACTAAAGTTCGTTTAGTCATTGGGTTGAAAACAGTTACCGCACCACGATGCAGAGGAGCACGACCCACATAAAACGTTTCGATAGCTCGACCAGATAGAGCTGTCTGCTGTTCCAACGGAATTTGAGACATAACAACCGAGCCGAACGGCAAAATAGGGCTGAAAGAAAGATCAGGTGCTGATCCATGATACAGTTGAAATGGCGAGAGACCCGAATCTCTATTCGGCAAAATATTGACTAAATCAACACTGTGCAAATAAGCAAGAGCCCAAAATTCAGGTTGTAAATGCGGTTTATTTGCGAGCATCTTAACTACCATTTCCTGTAACGTACGATGAGCTCTCTCAACTGTGCGAACAGTATTATGGGCAAACGGAATCGAGGGTTGAAAAACAATATTATGAGTTGCCGCCCAAGTTCGAGCAATACCCGTGAGATATTCGTTATCAGTACGGAGCGCTTGAAGGACCTTCCCCGTAGATAGGACATATAAGCGCAGAGCCTCCAAATTGTCTACTAGGGATACACGAGTTTTGGCCGTTTTGGCAAAAATGAATCCCGAGGCACAGTCAACAGCTGTCATAGTATATAGGTCACCGCTAAACGATTTAACCGGTTTTCCAGTTGGATCAGTCCATTTTCCCTTTACGTCTACTTCAAAACATTCACCCGGTAGTTCAGCAACAGGAGGATCTACTGGCGGGTGTCGCATCTGGAGATTTCCAAGAGGACAATCCGGGCAAGCATTCGGAAAATGTTTTCTCAGTACAGTGGCAGTAATATGGGGGTGAGAAGACAGAAAAAGAGGTGTAGAGAATACTTTTAC
>CAIOLH010000083.1 GCA_903859115.1 uncultured Opitutia bacterium
AATAATCAGTTCAGAAACATCCTGTGCCGATTTTCCTTCAGGTAAGCGTAAGTGCTTAAGCAACTCCGCTTGATCGACGTAAAGAGATTTAGCATCATCCATCGGAGGCGTGTGCGAATGCATGATTTCACCCGATGACACTTGCTTGATACTCGCAAAGCCTGCGGGGGCGATATGCACCGTGTAATCGCCGAGTGTGCGCGGGCGACGTTCCTTGCCGACCTTCGGAGGGCTGGCGGGATTCTCAGCATCTTCAACGGCAAGAATAGTTCGACGACTATTGTAGTACTCTAAAAATCTATCTTCCAAAATACTCTGACGAATCTCCCGCATCATCTGATGATAAAAAGCGATGTTGTGCTGACCAAGCAGCGTCCAACCCAGGGGCTCACGCGTTTTGGTTAAGTGATGCAGGTAACCACGAGAGTATTTTTGGCAGACCGGACAGGCACAAGAGGCATCGATTTTTTCCTCCGAGAATTTGTAAACCGATCGACGTAATTGCAGTAAGCCTTTCGAGGTGAAAGCGGTGCCAAATTGGGCGACTTTATTGGGGATAATGCAGTCAAACATATCCACCCCGCGGTGCACGGCCTCAAGTAAATCGAGCGGTGTTCCTACGCCCATTAAATAGCGTGGTTTATCTTCAGGTAAAAGTGCAGCGGCGATTTCGCACGTGTCTTCGCGTTCTTGTTTTTCTTCACCGACTGCGAGACCGCCAATCGCAAAGCCATCGAAAGGTAATTGGGTTAACCCGTCCGCACTTTGTTTTCGAAGTTCGGGATAAAGCGCACCTTGTACGATACCGAACATCGACTGCAGAGATTCACCGCGAGCTTTCAAACTACGCACTGCCCAGCGTTGGGTAATTTCTAAAGCACGTTTTGCCGTAGCCTTATCAGCAGTCGACGGAATGCACTGATCCAGCACCATCATGATATCGCTGCCAATCGCCATTTGGGTTGCGATACTCACCTCGGGACTCAGCAGAATTTTTTTACCATCCACGTAACTTCTAAATTCCGCGCCATCTTCACCGATTGAACGAGAATGAGGTAGTGAGAAAATTTGGTAGCCACCCGAATCCGTGAGGACCGATTTACTCCAATTCATAAAGGAATGGATCCCTCCAAACTTTTGAAAAACTTCGGGACCTGGTCGGAGTAATAAGTGATAGGTATTCGCTAAAAGAATTTGCGATCCCGAGTCGTGCAGTGTCTCGAAGGTTTGGGCTTTAACCGTGGCCTGCGTACCCACGGGCATAAACAATGGAGTTTTTACTTCATTATGCAGAGTATGGAATGTCGCTGCGCGGGCACGTGAGCCAGAAGCCTTGGCCTCTAATTTAAACTTTAAGCGAGATGCCGACATGCAGAGCATTCATCGCTAGGTTACCTAAATCCAAATAGCAAGATTCCGAAAATTTGCCGTATTTGAGCCAATTTCAGGATTTTGGAACTTGTTAGCCATTGGGGTGTTACCTATGAACACAACGATACCCTTAATAATGAAAAAGTTACTTACCCTCATCACCCTCGGCCTAATC
>CAIOLH010000084.1 GCA_903859115.1 uncultured Opitutia bacterium
AAATCTATCAACCAACATGGAAAACGACAGCATCTCCTCCTCCTCATCTGAATCAAAGCTTCCCCTTATCGTGGGAATCGTAGGCTTCGCCCTTGGCGCTGCCGGTCTCGTTCTCGCCCTCAAGGCAAAGAGCGCTGCCGACAAAGCAACTGCCGACACTGTTGCCATCTCGACCAACGTTTCTGAAATGAGCGGTCAAATCTCCGCTAAAGCAAACACCTCCGACGTGACAGCTTTAAGCAACGATCTCGCCCAAGTTAAGGCCGACATCAAAACCAGCCTCGAAACCATTCAAGCTGAAGTCGCAAAGATTGGTTCCGCCAAAGCTAAGGCTGCTACCACCGGTGGTAAAGCCGCTGTTGCTGGTAACGGTGAGTACATCATCGCTAAAGGTGATTTACTTGGCACGATCGCTAAGAAATTAGGAACCTCTGTAAAGACACTCCAAGATTTAAATCCTGGAATCAATCCTAACAACTTGAAGGTCGGTTCAAAAATCAAGACTAAGTAATTAACGATGTCAGTGCCCGCCCGCTGGCTCGTCCGGCACGAAGCACTGCACGTTGACTGCAAAGTCTTTCGGGTTTTTAAAGAACACTGTCATCACCCTCTCGATAAACGGGAGGGTGATTTCTTTGTTATACATTCTCACGATTGGGTTTTGGGTTTACCGATTACCACCGACGGAAAAATCGTGTTGGTTAAACAATACCGCTTTGGCCTCCGCGATCTTTCGATCGAACCGCCAGGTGGACTCCTAGAACCGAGCGAAGACCCACTGATTGCGGCATCCCGCGAAGTTGAGGAAGAGACTGGTTTTAAAGGCGGAAAGGCCTCCCTGCTCGGTTCATGTTCGCCCAATCCAGCCATCCAAAAAAACCAGTGTCACTTTGTTTTAATTGAAGGCGTAAAATTTGAATCTTCACAAAATCTAGACGAGCACGAAGAGATTGAAGTGCTCTTAGTGTCGCCCAAGGAAGCGCTTGATTTAGCAAAAAATAATCCGCGTGTACACTCACTCGCTCTTCTCGCACTCTACCGACTACGCGATGCTCGCCCCCATTTATTTTCATGACCACTCCTCGCAGAATTAAAATTAAAAACAGACCTAGTCCCGATAACGTTCTCGTTGTTGGGTCAGTTGCTTATGATAGCATCACCACGCCTCACTCCTTTGGCGAAAAAATATTAGGTGGTAGCGCGTCCTATGCATGCCTTGCCGCAAGCTACTTCACCACGCCTCATATTGTGGGCGTCGTTGGACACGACTTCCGTGAGCGCGACCGAAAAAAACTCGCGAAGCGTGGGATTAATTTATCAGGTCTACGCACCGACGAAACTGGGCGCACCTTTTTCTGGAAAGGTCGCTATCATGAAAACTTTAATCGTCGTGACACCGAAGACTTACAATTAAATGTTTTTGAACGTTTTAATCCTCAACTGACGGAAGAACAAAAATTAACTCCTTATGTAATGCTGGGAAATATTCGTCCTGATTTACAATTAGCGGTATTAGATCAACTGACGTCGCCGAAATTTGTTTTAGCAGATACGATTGATATTTGGATCGAAACTAAACGTGAACTTTTATCCCAGGTCATGCGTCGGGCCGACTTGGTAGTCATTAACGATACCGAGTCCGCCAAACTGACTGGCGAGACCAATGTCATTTTGGCAGGTCGTCACCTCCGAACCCATAGCTGCCGGACGGTTATTATCAAAAAAGGCGAACACGGGGCGGTACTTTTCCATGAGGACGGGCTCTTTACCCTCCCTGCCTACCCGGTTACCGAGTTAAGAGACCCTACAGGAGCTGGAGATAGCTTCGCGGGGGCGCTCTTAGGGTACATTGCCGCCACCGGCATGTCCGACTTTGCCACCCTTAAACAGGGTATGATTTACGCCACCGCTGTCGCCAGCCTAACCGTTGAAGATTTCTCTACTGATAGATTAGCCAAAGCGGGCTGCGCTGAAATTAAAGCCCGTCGTAAAGAAATCCTTAAGATGACTAAATCTTAACGTCGACGGCCCAGGGCACGCCAAAGGAAGAAAAGTAAGGCTAAGGTAAATAGTAGATCTCCGACGACCAAAGGCCAAAGTCTTGGGTGTTCAGATTTAATTAATACCACACAAGCCCCGAGCATAAAGAAAATGATTCCGACAATCCAGGGTACTAGTCGTCTTAATTTTTCTTTGGATTCCTGTTCGTTCATAAGGTCGTACGACGATAAAATTCAGCGAGTCCGATAAGCGTAAGATGTGGTTCGTGTTGGACGCGACCCTGCCAGGTTTTCGGTAAATAAACAGCAGCTCCTCCCGTAACAATAACCTTCGGTTCAGGCGAACCCGACTTTGTCATTTCTAAAACGACACCGTCTAAAAGTGCGCCAATCATGCCCGCGAAACCGAGCGCGCAGCCCGACTTCATAGCATCAATGGTCGATTTACCAATCGTCGGTCCGCCTAAAAGATTTCGTGCATCAAGCTGCGGTAAAAGCGCCGTGCGCTCGTGGAGATACTGAGTCATCACGCCAAGGCCCGGAGCAATAATTCCACCAGCATACCCTTTAGTATTTAAAATATCAACAGTCGTGGCCGTACCCATTCCGATAATTACAGCAGGTGCACCACTAATCACCTGTGCGCCAATACAATCAGCCAAGCGATCCTGTCCAACCTCTGCTGGATTTGGATAGTCAAAACCCAAACCAATCAAGTTATCGAACTGAAGATGGGCAAATGGCCGACCGGTATTTTTTAGAAAGTCTTTTAACTTATTCGAAACCGTTGGTACCACACTAGCCAAGGCGATGGCCTGCGGCTGGTGTTCAGAAATAAGTTTTTCGATGTCGCTAAGGTTTAATAATGGAGTCGAGAACTCACCGTGCTTCAAAACCGCGCGTTGGTTGACTAAGCCCCAATGCGTATGGGTATTTCCGATATCGAGACAAAGTGTAGCCACAAATAAAGTTTGGGTTAATTATTTTTTGAGCGCAAGTGTGGTTCGCGTTAGGAGCGTAAAGTCACCTCGCCTGATGAAATTAAGACGATTTTACCGTCGCCTGTTTTAATTTTCAGCGAGCCAACCTCATCAATACCTTCAACCATTCCTGTTACTGGCTCACCGCGCAATTGTATGGTTACAATTTTGCCCGTCAAAATATCGTATCTCGACCAATATTCTTTGAATGAATGAGCCCAGCGTTCATCTTTAAATTCTTCCCAACTGGTAAAAATATTTTTAATGATTCCCGCAGTTAAAGCATTCACATCTAAATGCTGACCCGATGCCTGAGCGAGTGAACTAGCAATCGACTTAATTTCATTGGGAAAATCCTGCTGCGGTGAGATATTTAAACCTAAACCAAAAATAAGATCGCGGACCGTGTCGGCATCCAAGCGAGCTTCGGTTAAAATACCGGCAATTTTTTTCCCATCGGGCGACAAAATATCATTGGGCCATTTTAAACCTAATTTTATTCCTAGACTGTCTTCGATGTAACGGCAAATCGCCAAGCCCATCCAAAGTGTAAATGGCTTAAGTCGTTCAGGTAAAATAAATGGGCGAAGGGCTAGAGATAAATAAATATTACCCTTATCACTGCTATGCCATTTTCTACCAAGACGTCCGCGTCCAGCCGTCTGCGACTGAGCTAAAACTACGAACGGTGCTTCTTTTCCGTTGGCCAGCTGACGTTCAGCCTCGGAGTTCGTGCTGTCGACCGATTCGACATACTCGATGGGCAGGGAAACTTTTAGGCGACGGCAATGCGCATCAAGAAGGGTGGGATGGAGAGCCTGCGGAACTTCTTTTAGAATATAACCCTTGCGGGGCGATGCCGTGAAAATAAATCCAGCGGCGCGGAGTTTTTCTAAACGACCCCAAATGGCGACACGTGAAATACCTAAGTCTTTCGCCAAGCGATCGCCGCTCACGGGTTGACCGTTCGCCTCAAGAAACGCGCAAATAATACTACTGTCTAAAGCTGACATATTAGAGCCAATCTAGGCCAATATCAGCCCAGATTGCGGAGTGGGTTAAAGCACCAACAGAAATAAAATCGGGAGCCAGTGCTGCAATTCTGGGGAGCGTATTCAAGGTAACGCCTCCACTGACCTCCGTCCACGCACGACCACGCACCAGGGGCAAGGCTTCGGCTAACTGCGGAATTGAAAAATTATCTAATAAAATAATATCCGCTCCCGCTTCTAAAACCGGTTCGATTTGTTCAATCGCATCCACCTCAACTTCAACCAGTAAATCAGGACGCGCTTCACGGGCCCGCACGACACATTCCTTTAATCGCTCCGACTTTGTCGCAGCACTCGCGGCCAAGTGATTATCTTTTATCATCACGCGATCATATAAACCTAAGCGATGATTATAACCCCCGCCCTGACCGACTGCGTATTTTTCTAAAACTCTAAAACCAGGAGTTGTTTTACGTGTATCTAAAATCTTTGTTGAAGAGTAACCCACTGCCGTGGAATAAACTTTGGTTAAAGTCGCAACACCTGTTAGTTTTTGGAGAAAGTTTAAAACAATTCTTTCTGCCATTAACAAATTTTGGACGGGTCCTTCAATTTTAGCAATGACAGCACCCGCGGAGACCGTATCGCCGTCTTGATAGTTTAGACCAATGCGCCAACCTGAACCATATTCATCGAGCACAATCGAGATAAGACCCAGACCCGCGAGTGTCATTTCTTGTCTAGCAACCAGAGCAGCTTGGGCGCGGTCTGTTCTTGAAAATAAAGCGGATGTTGGATCGCCCGGGCGGGAAACTTTTTCAACCAATCCTAAACCATTAATATCTTCTTCGCGCGCCTCTTGCGCGATTTTTTTGAGCCAATGGTTATCAATATCAGCCCAAGCTAAACGACGAATCAGTCGCTGGGTTTGGCCGGAGTGACGTGGCATTACAAAAGATTAGTTAAGGAGTAGAGACCTGCAAGGGGTTAGCCAAAAAACTTTTTAAACTTCTGTTTCCAGGAATCCGAAACTGGAGTT
>CAIOLH010000085.1 GCA_903859115.1 uncultured Opitutia bacterium
ATCAAAGAATGCCATAATTTAAAGGGAATGCTGGCCCTCATGGCCTGCCCCACCCTGGCTCATTTGGCAGCGGAATTAGAACAAAATCCGGACGGACCACGGGCAAAAGAATACGGCGAAAAACTCAGCGACGGCTTGCGCCGACTCGAACATTCGCTTAACCTCTCCGCAGTGCTCGTACCACATGGCCAAGACAAAAATTAAGACCAATATTAAAACCGAAACGGTTCCGAAATTAGACACGCGTTGGAACGTTTTAGTACTCAATGACCCGATTAACTATCAGCAGTACGTGATTCTTGCTTTTATGACCGTCTTGCGTGTCGACCGTACTGTCGCCCAAAAATTAATGATGGCTGTTCATAACGACGGTCGGGCCGTTGTTTGGAGTGGCGATCGCGAACCGGCTGAAATGGTTGCTCTAGAACTACAACAGTGGCACCTTCAGGCCCAACTCGAAAAAGATGCCTGAGCTCCGTCTCTCCATGACCGCTGAAGCACGGAATGTGCTTTCAGACTTATTAAGACTCATCGCTCCAGCCGCCGCGCGCGTATCGGTCAATCGTGCTCAGATCCCCGACATCGACCCCGAAATTGCGACCTATTGGGCCGAAACCTTATCCGCTCAAGCCGGCGAAGAAGCCCGCCTCCTCGCCACCGCCTTTGCCTCCGCCAAAGGCGAGCCCGCCATTATCGTGTTACGCAATAAAGCTCAGGCCCTTGCATTCCTTCGCGCCCTTTCTGCCGTCCGCTTTGCACTCAGAGACTTAGTTTTTGCCGATATTCCTAATAGCCAATTAGAGGATTTGGAAGATATTGACGACGAAAGCTTACCCAACGAAAAAAGGCACGCCCTCGCCTGCTATAGTTGCTTTGGCCTTCTTCAGTCTTCTCTCATCGATCAGATTGATAACGAGTCTTACGAGTAATTTTTTTAGAAAGCGGTTGAATGCTTACGATAGAAGGTCAAAACCTATGTCGTGCTTTCCGCGTTCAACCAGTTCACTTCTAGCATAGCGAATTTGTGGCGACAAATTAAAGCACTTCCTCGCCCTGAATTTTTTGCGATTCGGAATGTAGCCCGCAACGTCACTCAATCTAATTTAAAAGCAGATTTTCTTGCAGGCATTAATGTAGCCCTCCTCGCATTTCCGATGTCGATGGCTTTCGCGATGAAAGCAGGCCTGCCCGTGTGGTGCGGACTAGTTGGCTGCGGCGTCGCAGCCTTTGTCGTCCCTATCTTTACGGGATCCGCAAATTTATCAGCTGGCCCGACCAACGCATCCGCCGCTTTGCTCTTAGGCACCTTTGCCAGCCTCGGTGCCATCTCGCCCGATTTACGTGCCGAAGTTTTACCGACACTGGTTTTAATGACCGGAGTTTTTTTACTACTCGCTTCATGGTTACGTTTGAGTGGATTTGCCGACTTCGTTCCGCGCACGGTCATTTCTGCATACATCGCAGCCGCCGCGCTTCGCGTCATTGCCTTACAACTTCCAATCACCGTTGGCCTGCCGGATGAATTATCCGGACTCAATCTTTTCGAAGTCATCTGGCAGATCTTAAAATCCGGCAAAGCCCTTTTAAATCCTGGATTCGGCTTAGCCATCGTCACCGGCATTACTTACTACGTATTGAAAAAGCCTTTCGGTACGGGCAAAGCGATTCTTGGTGCCGTTGCGGTAGCAACCTTTGGTGCCATCATTGCACAAAACGTCACCCTGGCCCAAGGCAGTAGCCGTGATATTACTCGTTATGTGGGTGACGCTGCGCATTCCGATAAAGCCATTTACGTTCCCGATTTCACAGCCCAAAAACTTTCCGTACTCTTTTCCCCCGCACTCGCGCTCGCTGTTTTAATTATTATTGAAGGCACTGCGAATGCACGCGCCTCCGCTCTAAAAACTGGGCGTCCCTCAGATTTACACCAAGAAGTATTTGGACTCGGGATGGCCAACCTTGCCTGTGCATTTTCGGGTGGCATGCCCGCCTCGGGTTCCATCAGTCGCTCCGCACTCAATGTTTCCAGCGGTGCCAAGACTGCCTACGCTTCACTGTTTTGCGGTACCGTCATTTTAGCCTTCGCCTATTTTATCAGTAAATGGGTTGCCCTCGTGCCGCTCGCCTGTTTGTCGATGTTGGTTATTTTAGTGGAACTCGAATTAGCCAATGTTTCCTCCATAAAATTAATATTAAAATCCGGCACTCAGGATCGTGTGGTTTTCTTATCTACCTTTTTCACAGCGCTTTTAGCACCGCTCGATGTGGCCATCTTCTTCGGTACCGCCGTCGCGATTGCTTTTTATCTTCGTCAAACTTCTCAACCCGAAGTCGTTGAATACGATTTCTCTGAAACCGGTGAAATCACAGAACGCACGAAGGGCAAATCAACCACAGGTATTTCGATTCTTCATGTTGAAGGCAGTTTACACTTCGGTGCCACGCAGGCCTTCCACGAACACCTCCGCCGGGCCTCCTCCGATCCTAATCTTAAAGTTCTTATTTTAAAATTCCGTGAAGCCCACCACCTCGACGCTAATGGCGTCTTACTGCTGCGTGATATGGCCGATGCTCTCAAAGCTGGAAATCGTCACTTAATTTTGTGTGAGTTAAAGCCCGACACCTTAAAGATTTTCGTTAACGCCGACTTAGTAACATCCGTAGGTGCTGATAATTTTATTCCTTGGGATGAATCGAATCCTACCGCGGCATTGGCGAAAGCGATTAAACGTGCACGAGCCCTCACCGGTGAGTCCGAGGCAGTCCTGCATATTATCACTGCTCCACATCCTGGACTGGCTCGACCCGCTTCCGCGTCCGGCGAAGATTGGCAAATTTAGTCAAGAAATGCCCAAAATGGTTCACCGAGATGCTGCCTGGTGACATTTTATGAGGGTTTTTAAATTATGGCTTGAAGACCAAGGCATGAATCGCCCTTTTGTAGAGGGTCTGCCCAAACTTTAAGCACACTTTTTACCATGAGCCAATACAGCGAAATCCAAAAACTTCTCGGTACCGATTCGGAGTCCCTCCTGGGCTTCAATTCTCCGAAAATCAAAAAAGAACAAATCCACCAGCCTCGTGCTGATTGGGTTGAGCACGCGTTCAGCGCCTCCGATCGCAGCAACCGCGTTCTTGCTAACCTCCAACGCCTCTACGGTTCTGGTCGTCTCGCTAACACCGGTTACGTTTCCATTCTCCCAGTTGACCAAGGTATCGAACACTCCGCAGGTGCTTCGTTCGCTAAGAACCCTATTTACTTCGACGGTGAAAATATCGTGAAGCTCGCCATCGAAGGTGGCTGTAACGCGGTCTGTTCTACTTTCGGCGTACTCAGCAGTGTCTCACGTCGCTACGCTCACAAAATTCCTTTCATGGTTAAGATTAACCATAATCAATTACTCACCTACCCTAACATCGGCGACCAAGTGATGTACGGTACCATCAAGCAAGCCGCTGACATGGGCTGTGCTGCTGTCGGTGCGACCATCTATTTCGGTTCACCTGAAACCAACCGTCAAATCATCGAAGTTTCACAAGCCTTCCAAATGGCTCACGAACAAGGTATGGCCACGGTTCTCTGGTGCTACACTCGTAATAACGCCTTTAAGAAAGACAAAGACTACCACGTGTCGGCTGACCTTACTGGCCAAGCCAATCACCTCGGCGTCACGATCTGTGCCGATATCATCAAGCAGAAGCTTCCTGAAAACAACGGTGGTTACCTCGCTATCCAACAAACCGAATCTTCCTACGGTAAAATCGACAAGCGCATGTACACTGACTTGTGCTCCGATCACCCGATCGACCTCACTCGCTACCAAGTCGCTAATTGCTATATGGGCCGCATCGGTCTCATCAACTCCGGTGGTCCTTCCGGTAATAAC
>CAIOLH010000086.1 GCA_903859115.1 uncultured Opitutia bacterium
ATCTTTCATGCCGTGGATAATTTTTTTATCAGCCGGACAGAAAGTGGATAAGATACCCGAGAGCTCAACGGTCTCACCATTCACGAAATAATACGGGCAAAGACGAACACGTCCCTCGGCTGTAGCAACTGTTCCGTCTTCGTTGTAGACAGGGTGAGAGAGTCGTCTGGGTTTGTGGTATTCCTGTAAGATGTGGAATGTTTCGTTTTCAGGATCCAAGGCATTCTCAATCGCTTCGAGCCACTGTTCGCGCGAGACATCACTACCTAAAGTCACACTGCGTGCACCCCAAGCGGTTTCATGGAAACCACTGGCTTTGATAATAAAGTTTCGGTCGCGTTGTGAAGCTTCGGCGAGTTCTGTCCAATCGCGAATCGGACGTCCATTAATCTGCGGAGCGTGTAAAACGGCGGTGGGGGGAAGTTCCGTATGTTCCATGATCCAGGTTTTCGGAACAATTTTATAGAGCGCTTCGTAATGGTCTTCAGGAAGATTTTCTTTCCAGAACTCTGAGAGAATAGGGTGGTGAAGAAGAGCCAGACCGAGCTTCTCTTCTTGGAATGCTTTCATCGGCGGAGTCAGCATCAC
Source organism: uncultured Opitutia bacterium (assembly GCA_903859115.1). The sequence goes on from CAIOLH010000086.1 coordinate 589, forward strand.
CTTACCGGCTTCGATGCCATTGAACAATCCGTCGGCGCCTTTGACGTTCGCCAAATCGAACAACTCAAAGAAACGATAAATCATATCTACTTTTTTCGGAGCACCGTCGACCGGAATAAAAGACTCATCACTCATTTGCATAATTTGTGATGGGTCGACCACGTGAACATCGTGGCCCTGACTTCTCAGCTTTTCTCCGAGCCATTCAAACTCAGGTCGATACGTCGCTGACTCTTCGCTGACGACAATCGCGATTAAAGGGAACTTAACGTTAGGTGTGAGACGTTGGAGTGTCTGATAAAAGTTCTTCGGCATATCCACGCCGCCGATTAAATTCGGGAAATCTTCCGCGTATACCTCGTTGAGATAAGCAGTGAGACCAATACCACCGGGAACGCTATCGAGTTCCGACATCGTAAAACCTTGGTCGGTGATGAGTAAATCAGGTCGAAGAACTAAAGGGGTCTGACCTTTAATCATGCGGTGTCTACCGTGATCGATGAGTCCTTGAGGCTTAAAACGGTCTAAATAGGTTGAAACCCATTTAGCATGGATATCGCGGTTTCTTAAAATTTTCTTATCAGTGAAAGAGCGAACATACAGACGCTCCATGGCTTGATGATAGCTATAGCATGCCGCACCGATGGTTTTAATTTCTTTTAATTGTGATTCCGAAATCGGCCAAGGTTCAGGCGAAAGTTTCCAAATCTTTTCCGCAAAAAGAGGTGGCTCTAATAACTTTTGACGAAGTACTTGTTGCGAAGGCATGGGCTTTAATCGTCGATTTTAATATCTTTATTACGAGTACGAGGTCCGCCGGCACGCAGCCAGCCATTAATAAAGGCATCGATATCACCATCCATGACGGCTTGAATATTTCCGGTTTCTACGCCGGTACGTAAATCTTTCACCATCTGATAGGGTTGGAATACGTAGGAGCGAATTTGGTTACCCCAACCGATATCACCTTTTTCTCCGTAGTAACGTTCCATCTCGGTACGTTTATCATCCAACATTTTTTCGTAAATACGAGCGCGCAAAATTTTCATCGCGAGGGCGCGATTTTTTACCTGAGAACGTTCGCGTTGGCAGGCGACGACTAAACCAGTGGGAATGTGCGTTAGACGCACTGCAGATTCAGTTTTGTTAACGTGTTGGCCGCCTTTACCGCTCGAACGGTAGACATCCACGCGTAGATCGGCCTCATTGATTTCAACATCAATATCATCATCGATTTCCGCAACGACGTCGACCGATGCAAACGAGGTGTGACGTCGAGCATTCGCATCAAAAGGAGAAATACGGACGAGACGATGGACGCCCCGTTCAGCTTTTACATAACCATAGGCATTAGGACCTTCGAGACGGAAGGTAGCTTGACTGATTCCAGCGCCATCACCTTCAGCCACGTCTTCAATTTCAATTTTGAATCCGCGACGTTCAGCCCAACGCGTGTACATTCGGAAAAGGATATCGGCCCAGTCGTTAGACTCGGTGCCACCCGCACCTGCCTTGATGGTGACGATGGCGTTGGATTTATCGTGGAGGCCGGAAAGGAATGAAGCGATTTCGAGGTCTGATACTTCGGTGATTAGATCTGCCGATGATTTACGAAGCTCTTCCATTTCTGCATCCACAGTGCCGTCGGGTGACTCGACAATGATTTCCGCTAAAGTTTTGGTGTCTTCGAGTTTGCGTTTGAACGCCACTTGTGGAGCCACGACGGTTTTATAATTATTACATTCCGAAATCACTTTTTGTGCAGATTTTTGACTATCCCAAAAGTTGGCAGCGGTCATTTGATTTTCCAGCTCAGCAATCTTGGCCTGTTTGCCCGTTACATCCAAAAATTTCCAGAGATACCCTGACCGACGCTCGATCTCTTCAAGCTGGGAACGAATTTCTGGTGGGATATACATACTTCGAGGGTTTAGTTGTGCAACTAACGGCAAAGGGTGCAAAGAAATTGTCATAGTATCCTCTGAAAAAGCCTAAAATTTCTCTACGCTATTTGATTTCTAGGTTTAAATATGAATCTAGTGACTCGAACTTGCTCCTACCTAAACTATGCTTATGTCTGACCTATGGCTTATTTAGAAGGACTCAACTTTACCCAAATTGCAGGGCCAGCCCCGGAACGAAGGGTCCTCACGAATGGCCTCGAGGTTTTGTACACTCACCGTGCTGGGATTGGTCTTTGTACCGTACAAGCGTGGGTGCGCACGGGTAGTGCACAGGAGGGGAGATGGGAAGGGTCAGGCATCTCACACTATCTGGAGCACATGGTATTCAAAGCCACCGCTCGTTTCGCGAATCGTGAACTCACCGAAGCCATCCACCGTGTCGGTGGTAATTCGAATGCCTACACGACTTTTGACCGTACGGTTTATTATGTCGATGCACCCGAGGAAGGATTTGAAACGGCGATGGAGGCTATATCAGAAATGGTTTTTGATCCGTTAATCAGTGCGGAGGATGCTAAAGTAGAACGTGATGTTATCTTGCGTGAAATCGCCATGCGTGACGATGAGCATGACAGTATTTTCGCCGAAAAGATTTTAGAAGAAGCACTGCATGTGCATCCGATGCGTCACCCGATTATCGGCCACAAAGACTTATTTATTAAAATCACCCCTGATGATTTACGGGCTTACCACAAAGGTAGGTACGCGCCTGAGAATGTTGTCCTAGCGATTGGTGGTTCGATGGAACCGGATGACGTTTTTAAATCGGTAGAGCAGTGGTTTGGACGATTTTCTAGAACTCCTGTCATTCAGGAAGTGCCCATCATTGAGCCGCCTCATGCGGGTCCACGTCGTGTCGAAGTAGCGCGCGATGTTTCGATTTGTAAAGGCGTTGCGACTTGGAAAATTCCAGGCTTCTTTGCGAAGGACCGAAGTGCCATCGATTTATTCTTGGGCGTCATGGGCAGTGGCAATAGCTCAATTTTATGGGACGAACTCCGTGAAAATCAAAAGTTAGTTCATTCTATTGATGCCCATGCAATGGGCTTGAAGGACATTGGATTGGCTTGGTTGAGTTGGATCGGCGATGCCCACGCTGATTACACCGTAATCGAAAAATCTATCTTAGAGAAAATAATCGAACTTCAGGAAAACGGAGTCAGTCAGGCACAATTCGAAAAAGTACGCCGTCAAACAGTGGTCGCGATGGTCAATGGACTTAAAACCATTCATTCAGCGACTGCCCGTAGCGCTTATGCTGCTTGTATTGGCTATGATCACGCTTGGCCATTGCGCGGGGTAGAGGAGTTAGCACGTTTAACGCCCCAAGATCTTACTCAGGTTGGTCGTACCTATTTGAAACCAGAGTCAGTTACTTTTGCGGTCATGAATGCCAAAAAGTCTGTAACGACTGCCGATACCAAAACTAAAATTAAAACTCCCGAATCATTCGAGGTCATTACACTCGAGAATGGTGTGCGCGTTGTTCTGCAAGAAGACCATTCGGTACCAAAGGCAGGATTTGGCGTCTATTTCTCGGCCGGTATTGCCTATGAAAATGACGAAAAAAGAGGTGCGACGGGAATTCTTTCAACTCTGTTAACCCGCGACACCGTACAGCATACTCGACAAGAAGTTGCTCAAATCGTTGACCGTATTGGCGCAACCTTTGCCGATGTTGGTTCTCAATTGTCGTGTGGTCTGTGGGGCGAGGCGCTCAGTTCCGACTTCGAGCAAATCGCTGAACTGGTTAAGAATGGTGTTCTCACTCCGAAATTATTGAGCGACGCTTTTGAGTCGGAAAAAGCCAGCTCTATTGCGGCCTGTAAAGAGGCGGCGGATGATATTGTGGAGAAGGCCCGTCTGCGTTTATTGAAACAATTTTTCGGAAATCACGCTTTGAGTATTGATGCAGGTGGTACGCCCGAAACTTTAGAAAAATTAAAACAGTCCGACATCATTGCCTTACACCAAAAGTTAGTAGTCTCCTCCAATTTAGTCATTGGTATTAGCGGCTCGTTTGATCGTCGAACCGCATTGGATTTTGTTAAGAAGTATTTCGGCGTTTTACCTAAAATTGAATTTAAACAACAAACACTTAAGCAGCACACGATTAAGGCCAGCAGTCAGGATCAGTTTACGGCTGTAGGTGAACAAGCGGTGGTGTGTCTGGCGTTTCCCCATTGTGGTTTCGCTCCTCCCATGGTTACCGCTGCAAATGTGATTGAGGAATTATTGAGTGGAATGGC
>CAIOLH010000087.1 GCA_903859115.1 uncultured Opitutia bacterium
GCTAAGATACCGTTGGGTGATAACAAACGCAGAGCTCTTAAATTAAGTTCTTTGTAACCGCGCATTGCTCCATCGACGGACTCCTTACTGCGAGCGAATGGTGGCGGATCCAAGATAATCAAATCAAAGGTCACTTCGCGATTAGCACCAAACCAATCAAAAACATTGGCGACTTCGAAAGTCGCATTGAGCTGATTACGCTCCGCGGCCATGCGAGCGGCCTGGATGGCATCTTCAGATGAATCTAGACCCAGTACCGATAGAGCTCCGGCTTTTGCACAAGCTAAACCGAATCCACCCTGATTACAAAAAGTGTCCAGCACGCGACGACCCTTTGCTAATTGAGCGATCCGCGCATGCTGTTCGATTTGGTCGAGATACATTCCGGTTTTCTGACCGCCCACTAAGTCGACTCTTACTTCAACATCTCCCACTTTCATCCAGCAGGGTTCGAGCGGATTACCCGATGCCGTAGTGATACTATTATCTAAGCCTTCAAGTTTTCGAACCGAGGCATCATTTCGAATCACGATTTCACGTGGTTGTACCTCGCGCTTCAAGCAGTCGATAATTTGAGGCAAGCGTTGGTCGATGCCAAAAGTCAGAGCTTGGACCGAAAGCAAATCGTTATAACGATCCACGACTAGACCTGGTAAATTATCCGCTTCCGACCAAACCAAACGGCACACCGGTTTATTATTACGACGGCGAATCGCTGCTACGATAAGTTCATCGAGCAATGGACCGTCTAACGAAACCAGACGATGAGAATAGCGACGCCAAGCGATTTGTGACTTGGTGCTCCAAATCCCAGATCCGAGACTTTGGCCTTTAAGATCGAGCAATTCGACGCATTCGCCCGATTTAGGCAATGGACCATTGGAAATAATTTCTCCCATGAAGGCCCAAGGGTGACCAAAAAGAACGCGAGCTGGAGGGCCCGCTTTAAGACGTAGAGTTTGAAGCATTTTAATTTACAGCCCTAAGTTTGGGCGTGATCCACAAAATAGTGAGAATAACCGGTAACCACGCAGCAACCACGGGCGGAATCGCTCCGCTGTTACCAAAGGCATTACAGAGTGCCGATATAAAATAAAATAATAGAAAAAGACCAAAGACTTTCGCCACGCCGACCATCGGACTCACGCGACCTCCGACCACAGAGAATGGAATAGCCACGGCAATCACCACCAAACAGATGGCGGGAGCTGCTAAAATCGAGTGGTAGCGCATGGCGTAAGCAGCATTACGTCCACCCGCATTGCTTCCCGTTTGGTCGACGAAGCGATTCACTTCGCGGAACGATAAAGTATCGGGGTCGCGTTTAGCGAATAACATCACTTCAGGATCCTCATCATAATCGGGAATATTTAATTCAGTGAAACGTGGCTGGGCTAAAAGAGAACCTGTTTCAGGATTAAATCTAGAATCGCGTCCCTCTTTAAAAATCCAGACCCACTGGTTATTGATTTTCTTAAATTCCGCGAAGTCGGCCTTTATGCCACGAATTTTTCGCCCTTTTTCATCAAAAGAATCAATTGAAACTTCAAAGGCCTGACCGGTATTCAAACCCAAGCGTGTAATCAGCCAAAACCGATGTTTTTTTGTATTTTCAAACGAAACGATATCAGACTCTCCTTTTGGCAATACCGATACACCTTTAGAACGTAGCGCGTTAAACTGTTCACGCTCGAGCAGACTGTTTTGTGCTTCGATTGCATCAGGCACTAACACGGCGTTAAGCAAAATAAGTAGAGCGGTGAAAATTCCGCCGACCCACCAGAGCGGAGCGGTGATTCTTGAGATACCCACTCCGGCGGCACGCAACGCAGCGAGCTCCTGATTTCGATTCATCGTGGTCAAAACAAACACCGTCGAGACCATCAACGAAATCGGCACAATCATCGAAATTCGAATCACCACGCTATAGAAGAAATAAATAAGGATATTAAAAAAAGAGGTCTTCAGATTAATGAATTCGGGAATCCAATTATAAGCCTCGGATATTACGAGAATTCCGCAAAAACTCGCAAAGCAGAGGCTGAAAACCTTGGCCCATTCTGAGAGAATATAACGATCGAGTAAACGCACCGCCACCGATGTCAGCAGAGTCGCCCCAGCCAGCAATCCCAAAGGTTATCGATTGGAGGGGCTACGGAGCGGCAAATCCATTGCTCCAGGCCGACAAACTGTCCATTTATTCAATTAATATCATTTTTTAGTGTTTTCCCCTTGCCCCCGAACACTCCAAGCCTTTTCTCCACCTTTCCACTTCTTACGGACATGACCCAGCACAAC
>CAIOLH010000088.1 GCA_903859115.1 uncultured Opitutia bacterium
AAAGTGATTTTTCAAAAATTCCTTGCCTTAGACCCTGTAGTCAGTTCTTTTAACCCTTCACTGGGCTCGTGGTGAAATGGATATCATTTCTGACTACGGATCAGACGTTTGGGGTTCGAATCCCTACGGGCCCACCACTTTCAGCGAAACCCTCGAGAATAACCCTCAGGGTCCTTCTTTACCCTAGTTTAGTCGAGCAACTTAGTGGCCGGTTCAGGTAACTTATTTCCGGTCGGGTAAATATATGTCCTGTCTTCGAAATTCCTTAATTCTAAGAAGCCGTCGTGTATGGCTTGGACGTATTCAGGATTAAGCGGGATTTTGCCGCCACCGCCTGGTCCATCGACGACTAATTGTGGAATACTGTAACCAGTGGTATGACCGCGTAATCCACGAATAATTTCGATTCCCTTTTGAATCGGCGCACGAAAATGCGTGGATCCTTCAATCAAATCACAGGCATATAAATAATAAGGACGCACTCGAATCATTAAGAGTCGGTGAACCAGTGATTTCATGACTTCAACGCTGTCGTTGATGCCATCTAATAAAACAGACTGATTTCCTAACGGCACGCCGGCTAAAGATAGACGTTCGCAGGCCACCGCGAGTTCTTGAGTTACTTCTTTCGGATGATTCGTGTGAATGCTCATCCAGATCGGCCCGTGTTTACGGAAAATTTCTGCTAACTCCGGTGTAATTCTCTGTGGAAGAAAAACGGGGATCCGTGAACCCATTCTGATAAATTCCACATGCGGAATGGCGCGTAAGCGACCGAGCAATGAGTCGATTTTTGCATCGGAAAGTAATAATGGGTCGCCACCTGAAATCAGTACATCACGAATCTCGGGGTGGCTTTCAATATACTTCAAACCTTGTTCGAGTTCAGGATGGAAATCGTACGACTGCGCGTTCGACACTAATCGACTCCGGGTGCAGTAGCGACAATAGGAAGCACAACGATCGGTAACTAAAAACAAAACGCGGTCGGGATAGCGGTGGACGATTCCTGGAACAGGCATCGTACCCTCCTCACCTACTGGGTCGGACGATTCACCCGGAGCGATGTACGATTCTTTGATATTGGGAATGACCTGTTTACGAATCGGACATTCGGGATTCTTCGTATCAATCAGATTAAAATAATACGGAGTGATGGCTAACGAAAGTTTATGCGCCGCAAAAAGACAGCCCTCTTTTTCGTCAGAGGTTAAAGTCATCAAGTTCTCCAGCTGAGCCAAGGTCGTGATTCGATTCCGTAACTGCCAGGTCCAGTCATTCCAATCTTTAGCTGGCACATTCGCCCACAGCCCTTGCCCTGAATACCAGTTTTTACGTTGATCGAGAGGAAACATGTAAATTGAAGTGTTGAAACTAACCCAAATAACTTATCACGCAAACCGTGAATGGTTTATTTGAAGTGGTGGACGAGTTTAGGCACGCACTCTCACACCAGCGCGAGATGAGCGAAATCTATGCTCGGGCCCCAACAAAATCTCAAATAAATCAAAACCTTCATAAAATAGGGCTAAATTGAGCGATTTTAGGGTTAATGGCTCCCTATTCCGTTTGCTCTACTGGCCCCAACTGTCCTATTTAGTTGGCATGTCTGTTACGAAGCCACGCTTCACTTTAGAGTTCGAAAAGCCCATCCGTGAGTTGGAGGACAAAATTGCTGCCCTCCGTGCCTCATCGGAATCTGCGGGCATCAACGTCACCAAGGAAGTGAATTCCCTGGAGGCGAAGCTCGAACAAACCCGTCGCGATATTTACGGCAATCTCAACCCTTGGCAGCGTGTGCAATTAGCACGTCACCCTCGTCGCCCCTACTCGCTCGACTACATCAATATGTTGTTCGACGACTTCCAAGAGCTCCACGGTGATCGTCTTTACATGGATGACGAGTCTACCGTCGGTGGTACGGCTTTTTTTGAAGGTCAGCCGGTGATGATTATCGGACAGCAAAAAGGTCGCGATACGAAAGAAAATTTACGCCGCAACTTCGGTTGCCCTAATCCTGAAGGTTATCGCAAAGCTCTGCGTCTCATGAAAATGGCGCATACTTTCAAATTACCGATTATCACCTTGGTCGACACTCCAGGTGCCTTCCCAGGAATCGGATCCGAAGAACGCCACGTCGCCGAAGCGATTGCGGTGAATCTTCGCGAGATGAGCCAATTCCAAGTTCCTATCGTCACTTTCGTCATTGGTGAAGGCGGTTCCGGCGGTGCCCTCGGTATCGCAGTTTCCAATCGCGTCTTTATTTTAGAAAATGCCTACTACTCGGTGATTTCCCCTGAAGGCTGTGCGGCGATTCTCTTCAAGGATCGAGCTCATGCTCCGAAGGCAGCGGAAGCACTGCGTTTAGACGCGCCTAATCTCATCAAACTCGGAGTCGTCGATGGTGTCATCAAAGAGCCCCTCGGTGGTGCGCAAGAAGACCCCGCCGCAACCAGTTCCAATATTCGTAAGACATTGCGCGAGACCCTTAAACAACTCGGTAAACTCTCGGGCGAAAAACTCGTCGCCGAACGTTACGCGAAATTCCGCAAGATGGGCGTCTACTCGGAATAAGATCTTTAAAATATTACCTAATAAAAAAGGCGTCTTTTCTCAGACGCCTTTTTTATTTTAGCCACCGCCGTTACCGAGCAATCGAATATAGCGGGTGTAGTTTCGTCCGTACTGATTAACAATACGGCGGTAAGAGGCATTTGTATTTAAGACGACACCCTGTGTGCTTTGCGCTTTGCCATCTAGTTTCTGTAAGGCGCGTAATTCTTTCGAACCTTCAGGAGTTAAAATCGTGAGCGAAACCTCAATCGCTTTCAAGGTGTATGGCAAGTAAGGTAAGGCCGCTGCAGTGGGTGTCGTTTTGGAATCTAAAGCATCGGGATAAATGCGATCGGAGTAAACTCTTAG
>CAIOLH010000089.1 GCA_903859115.1 uncultured Opitutia bacterium
CATCGGATCCGCCCGGGAAAATCCCGCATCCATTATTACGCCTGGAGAATTAAATCGTAAATTCAAAGGTCTGGTGATTCGTGCCGGCTCACGCGATGGTGACGTGCTCAAAGATTTTTGGCTTTGGCGTTTAGATAATAACGGAAAGTTAGTTCAATCCATTCAGGCCAAGGAAGCACGGCTCGAACGCGTCGATAAGCCCGATGGTTCTGTCTTCCTTCGTGTAAAACTCAAAGAGGCGCGGATGGAAAGTCGGGTCGACGAAAAACTCAGCTTTGCTAAACCCTCTTCCTTTGCTGCGGCGACGGACTCAGTGATGGAATTTCCGGCCGATGCGATTTTCAAAGATAGCGGAACGGTTGAAAGAAAACTTCGTTGGTTAACTACCAGTGAATTATTGGAAGGGATTGATAAAGGATGGAAGGTAACCGCGCAGTCTACTCCAGAAGAAATTACTCAAGGAAAGATGGAGGCACGCAAACAACTCATGGCACACTTAGCATCTGCCTTCTCAATTTTTGCACTCGCCCTCTTAGCTATCCCCCTCGCGATGCGCGTGGGCCGATCCGAAACCTTCGTCAACGCCGCCATCGCCCTCGGTGTTTGCTTAAGTTATTATATTCTCAGTTCTGCCGCAGCTTGGGTGAAATCTCCCGCCCTGCGTCCCGACCTCTTAGTTTGGCTTCCCAATCTAATCGTCCTGTCTCTCGCCGTTCACTTCATCAGAAAAACCAATTAAAAAAACCGAAAGCGAATACCAGTAGCACTAATCAACTGCTGAATCATCATTCCATTTGCTGTGCGGTAACTTTCAGGAACACTAGAGTAAACTTTATCATGAGCTCCCCTAAATCATCTCAAAACAGTCCCTACCCTATACTCGTTGAGGCTGACAAAACCTATTACTGGTGCGCTTGTGGGCAAAGCAAGACACAGCCTTTTTGCGATGGCTCACACAAAGGCAGTGCCTTTGCACCGACACCCTACACCGCCAAAGCAAACGGTACCATTTATTTCTGTGGATGCCGAAAGAGCAAAAACGGTCCACTCTGTGACGGCGCACATAAACAGGCTTAATATAAACCGCACATACTTTTTTCGAACCCCGCATCTGCGGGGTTCTTTTTTTAGTCAGTCGTCGTCTTAAAAATATCCAACTTATCGATCGCGTTGATACCAGGCGTAGAAAGCGACGCCCATGTTAGTGAGGGCGAAGATTTCGTTAAAGCCTTTCATAATCACGGCGCCCATGATCATATCCTGACTCGCTGTGAGCCAACAAATACGCGGAGCTAATAAATAGGTTTCGTAAATGGGATGTTCGGCAAAAATCAGCGCGGCCCAAACGGGTAGGTCCGCAATCATGAGTGCAAACGAATAGAGCATCGCGCCGCCTCCACCGAGTCGTGGTAAAACTTTGGAGCGAGAAACCAAAGGCCAAACCATGAATATTGCCGGCAGGAACATCATCCAGTGTTCGACGATGTGAAGGGGGCGACTGCTCAGGGCGGCATCATAGAGCTCGGGAAAATGCCAAATTGAGAAACTGAGATTAAAAAGAATACCCGCTGTCAGTGGATGCACTAAAAATTCTAAGATTTTTTTGGACCGTGGATTGTTTAATAAAAACGGGTCAGTAAGTTCGGGAGGTAGACCTAGAACAATCAGCGGCGCCGATACATAAATCAGCAGCATGTGCTGCATCATGTGGGCGGAAAATAAAAAGCTCTCGCCGAGTTGATCGAGCGGAGAACCCACCGCGAGGTAAGCAAAGAAGACCCCGAAATAAAAACTGGTGCTACTCTTAATCGGGTAACGGGTAAGCGTCGGCGCAAGACTCTCGCGATACGGTCCACAAATTAAAGTATACCCCCAAAGAACACCGACAATTAAGAGCAGTAATAACGGCTCGGTATGCCAGTGGAGAGGAATGTTCATTATAGGATTTTACTCAACAACCCACCCTGCCCAGCGCTCGTTAGAGCGATTAACTAAACCACTTCGTGTCGATTCGATTGACGGCGAAAAGAGACAGTAAAGCGGTGAAGGTAGCAAAAGCTAAACCCATGCCAGCGACGAAAATCCAAAAGAGTAAGCGATGGTCATAAATCAAATGCATGAACCAAAGGATTACGGCGAAGAATTTAATCGCGGAGAGTGCGCAAAGCACCGTGAGAATAATCGGCAATGAAACAGGTAAGAAAATCAGGACGATTTCTACGCCCGTAATCGCAGCTAACCAAAGAGCTAAGGTGATGAAATGGTGGTAGCGACGAATCTCTTCGGTAACTAAATTATGATCGGTAGCAGCGTGTGACATGGGAGTGAAATTATTTAGTTAAGGGAAGTCCCGTACCCCAGAAGCCTGAAGGTCCGAGATACTCAACGAGGTAAACAGCGGTAAAGATGATGATCCAAACGATGTCGACGAAGTGCCAATAGAGACCAGCGATTTCTACATCGAGTGCGCCGACATGGCCACCGAGTTTTCCAGTGAAGCTGTAGAAGTAGAGAAGGATTAACCAAAGCACGCCAATGGCCACGTGTGTACCGTGTGTACCCGTGAGAACGTAGAACGTAGAGCCAAAAACACTGTTCTGGATGGTGAGACCTTGGTGGAAGAAGTGAGTGAACTCAAAGACCTGACAGCCCAAGAAGATTAACCCGAAGAAAATCACGCCGAGAACATTGCGACGGAAGGATTTAATCTGGCCCTTGTGCATCGCCGAAACCGCTAAGGCCATCAAGAATGACGACATTAAGAGGATGAACGTTGAGAACGAAGTTAACTCGATATTGAAGAGATTTTGGATGAAGCGTTGATGGCCTTCTGCGTCGGTAAAACCTGTTGGATAAAGTTTACGGTAAAGCAGGTGAGTCGAAATGAGTGTTCCGAAGAACATACAATCCGAAGCCAAGAAGAGCCACATGATGAGCTTCTTGTGGTCGATCCCCGTTGAAGTGGGGGCGTGAGAAGATTCAGCTACTTGAGACATGATGATTTAAATTAGTAGGATGAAGTGTTGGCA
>CAIOLH010000090.1 GCA_903859115.1 uncultured Opitutia bacterium
CCACCTGGTTCAGGAAAGTCGCTGATCGCAAAACGCCTACCCTCCATTCTACCCACGCCCAATGCCGATGAATATATTCAAATTTTATCCGTACATTCGGCAGCAGGTTTAGCTTTTCAGGATAAAAACAAAAAATGGCGGCGACCGTTCAGATCTCCTCACCATACGATCAGTGACATTGGGTTAATCGGTGGAGGAAGTATTCCGGGTCCTGGGGAAGTCTCGCTCGCACATCTGGGCGTATTGTTCCTCGACGAGTTGCCAGAGTTTCGACGAGCGGCGCTCGAGGTTCTACGTCAGCCTCTTGAAGATGGGTGTGTCACTGTTTCGCGAGCAGCTGCAAAAGTTACTTTGCCTGCTCGGTTTATGTTGGTCGCGGCGATGAATCCGTGTCCGTGTGGACATTTGGGTGATCGACAGAAGGAGTGTCGATGTTCCCAAGTTCATATTCAACGTTACCGCGCAAAAATTTCTGGGCCGCTGTTGGATCGGATTGACATACAAATTGAAGCTCCCGCGCTTTCGATTGAAGAGCTCAGAAATACTCAACCCGGTGAAGCTTCAAAAGAAATTCGTCAGAGGATTGAAGCGGCGAGAGAAATTCAGAGAAAAAGATTTCAAGATCAGCCCTATGCCTGCAATGCCCTGTTGTCGGGCAAAGCTTTACGAGAAAACTGTGCTTTAGACCGTGCCCAAGGGGATTTATTACAACAGGCCATGGAGAAATTATCGCTGTCGGCACGTGCTTATGACCGCATTTTGCGGGTGTCGCGGACGATTGCAGACTTAGCCAATGCGGAGCAAATTTCGACGACGCATTTACTCGAGGCGATTCATTATCGCTCGCTCGATCGGCGGTAATTTAGACATGCGTGGGCTTGCTTTTCTCTACAAAAAAGAGCCATTATACCCTTATGCGCTTTGCGAAGTACCATGCCCTAGGAAATGACTATTTGGTTTTAGAGCCAAAAGATTGTCCGACCCTCTTTTCACCTGAAGTCATCCGCAAAGTTTGCCATCGTCACTACGGTTTAGGTTCGGACGGAATTCTTTACGGTCCGATTGAACGTAAAGACGGTGCTTTTGGTTTACGCATTTTAAATCCAGATGGATCGGAAGCCGAGAAGTCTGGAAATGGTATTCGAATTTTCTGTCGTCACCTTTTAGAAACTCGTCGTGTTAAAGAAGGTGAAGAATTTAAAATTCATACCCCGGGCGGATTAGTGGGCTGTTCCGTTTTCGAAGGCGGTAATCGCATTCGCGTTGAAATGGGTAAAGTCTCATTCCGTGCACCGCAGATTCCTCACGTCGGTCCTGATCGTGAAGTATTGGGCGAGGAAATCACCGTAAAAGGTAAGACCTTTAAATATTGGGCGGCGACCGTGGGAAATCCGCACTGCGTGATTCCTGTTGATAATCTGACTGCAGATTTAGCTAAGACCTACGGACCTGATTTAGAACTGCACACCAATTTTCCGAATCGTACCAACGTACAATTTTTAAAGGTGTTGGATCGTAAGAACATTCAAATTGAAATCTGGGAACGTGGCGCAGGTTACACTTTGGCGTCGGGCTCATCCTCGTCGGCCTGTGCGGCGGTGGCCTACAAAATGGGGCTAGTTGATGCTGATTTAACAGTAAATATGCCTGGGGGTAAGATTGTGATTGGCATCGGGGCTGACTACTCCATTGTAATGACAGGTCCGACGACTCCGGTAGGCATCTATGAGATGCACCCTGGTGTAACGGACCAAGACGTCGCTTCTTAAAGCGAAAAGTCTTTCCTAACATTCATTATTTGATGCTTCCACACGTGAAGCATCTACCCACGTAAATAACCACTAATGGCTCCACGTCAGCCGTTGCCAAATATCTC
>CAIOLH010000091.1 GCA_903859115.1 uncultured Opitutia bacterium
ACAGGAGAATAATTTACCTGAGGCTAAAATATCCAGCACCGCCCTCCCCTTTCTGGTTGGATATAGCTGGCCGGGGAATATCCGCGAACTAAGAAATACTTGCGAAAACCTTTCTGTTTTAAAATCAGGTAAGACCATCGAAGTAGCAGATTTAGACTCCAGACTCACCCAGCCAACTGTCGTTGCGCCGCTCATCCACCCGCTTGCCCTCCAGCCGGGAGTTTTTGATAAAGAAAAGAACGAGAAAAACCTCTTAAAACAGGCCTTGGCCAATGCTGGCGGAAATCGCACAAAAGCTGCCGAATCCTTAGGTATTTCTCGTCGCACCCTCCACCGAAAACTTTTGCAATGGCCCGAGCTTGAGGTGGAAATAAAGCCCAATTCCTAAAATGTTTAGAATCTTATTAATTTTATGTTTAGTGTCCCGACTCCCCGCGATTGAAATTGCCGGGTCGGATATTCTCAAAGAGACGCTCAAAGATATAGAAAAACTTCCCGGCGCCCCCAAGGCTAGTTTCAATGGTACCATGCCAGCTCGCCGAGCGCTCTTGGAAGATCGGGCGAGCATTGGGATCTTCTTTTTAAGAGAAAACGAAGAGGACCCCAAGCCCTCCCCTGGAAATTTCTTTAACCGCTATTTATTGGCGAACGCCGCCGCCTCTTTAATTGTTCATAAAGAAAATAAGTTAACTCAGGTAAACCTTGAAGGGCTTCGAGGAATATTTTCAAAATCTGCCCGCTATCCGGCAACGAATTGGAATGATTTACCGGGTTCAAATCAGTCCGAAATTGTTTCCCCCATTATCTATTCTCCCCGCAGTTCATTTATCCAAGAATTTTTTACGGGCTTTGTGATGAATGGGGACGAATTTAAAACCAACGTAAAACAACGATTAGAATATATAACCATCCAAGAAAATATTGAGTCGAGATTCGGCGTTGCGGTTATTATGCCGGTAGGGACCCTCACCGCAGGTCGCGTGATGGCTATAGCTGACGGACGCCCCGGACGCCCATCGGTCGCCTACCTGCCAGACGAGATGAATATTTATAACGGAGACTACCCGCTTCGCCTTCCTCTTTATATTTATGTCAGGAGCGACAAAGAGAAAGAACTGGGTAAAATTTTAACTTGGTTATTGTCGGATGAGGTTGCCGAAAGAATAAAAAAACAGGGCTTATACCCCGCCCCTAAAGCAATTCGGGCTAGATTATCCCAAAGGCTTGACAGGTAAGCCCTCGAGCGGTTCTCCTTGTTTCTTCGAAAGCGCGTGTAGCTCAATGGTAGAGTACCACCTTGCCAAGGTGGCTGTTGCTGGTTCAAGTCCAGTCGCGCGCTCCAATTTCCTAACGGTTAACTAATTAGAGGAAGGAATGGTGACCGTTATTTTAAGACCCCTGGGGTTGGCATTAGTTGCCCCCACGGTCCCGCCGTGTAGTTCGGCAACCTGTCTAACGATACTCAGACCGAGTCCACTACCCCCTGCTCTGCGAGATTTATCAGTTCGATAAAATCGATCAAAGATTCGGGAGATATCGGAAGGCGAGACGCCCGAGCCGTCGTCTTCTACTTCCAGTGTGAATCCCGCGTCAGTTTCAAATGTTCTTAAAACAATTTGGGTAGCACCTGCGGCGTGCGACAGTGCATTGTCGATGAGATTTTGAATGAGTCGACGTGCTTGAACGGGATCCGCTACACCGCCGTCATTATCTCCTAACTCAAGTTTTAGTTCCACGTGAGCAGCGCGACAGCGGGCAGCAAATTCATCGGCTACCTCGTGACACGCACGGTGAATAGCACCCGGCGTGTAATTCATGGCGTCGGTTGAACTCTCTAAACTGGCCAAAGCGAGTAGACCTTCGACCAAACTTTGTAATCGGCCGACCGAGCTAACAATTTTCTTAATAAAACGCGTACGATCTTCAGGAGAAAGTATTTCAAAATCATCCGCCAGGGTTTCGGCATAACCTCTGAGAATGGTTACCGGTGTTCGTAAGTCGTGAGAAACATTGGTCACGAATTCACGCTCCATTGATTGTAGGCGCTTTAAAGCGGTCACTTCAGTTAAAACGAAAATGACTGCGCCTTCACCAAAGGCCTCTGGGTCGGTTTGAGCTCCTGAAGCTTGCACCCACGCATCAGCCAAAGGTGAACGATGTAATAAAATAGTGGAACGCGCCCCACCCTCGTTGCGCACGCGTCTTACTAAATCGATAAACTCCGCGCTTTTCACTAGAGGAATAAACGATCCTCCTAATTCATCATCTCTAATATTAAATAGTTCTTTAGCCGCTGGATTTGCTAGACGAAGTAAGTCTTTAGCATCCACCACCAATACGGCATCCGTCAGCGGAGAAAGTAATATTTCAATACGTTTGGCCGCTGCTAAGCTAATTTCACCTTCGGTCAGCGACTTACCTTCGATGGCGTGGTAGAGATCATCAAAACCAAACCAAGCAACTAACCACCCTGCTGGACGGTCGTTGAAATTATTTTGTAAAAGAGCCCGACGAGCCCACCGCACCAAGTCATCGAGGACTAAAAAAATATAGATTAAAAAAACGAAACTCAGCCCCAATAAAATCCAAGGGAGCGTACTCATTATAATTAATTAGAAATACGATAGCCCACCCCACGAATGGTTTCAATCGTATCACCAGCCGCACCTAATTTCTCGCGCAAGCGACGCACGTGGGTGTCCACGGTACGTGTTTCTAAGTCGGGCGAATAATTCCAAACGTCAGCCAACAACTCTTCACGCGATTGTACCCTGCCCTTGCGGTCTAATAAAATACGGAGAAGTTTAAACTCGGTGGCGGTGAGATCCACTACACTACCATCCGCTGTCACTTCATGTTTTTCGATATCCATTAATAAGCCACCGGCGCTTAATCGCGTGGAAGGTTTTGCGGCGGCGGATTTTGCCCGACGAAGAAGAGATTTAACACGCAGAAGAAGTTCACGCGCATCAAAAGGCTTGGTCATGAAATCATCTGCACCCGATTCTAAACCTTTAACCTTGTCGGTGATATCACCTTTAGCGGTGAGAAAAATAATTGGAATATCTTGTAATACTCCATCTCCGCGAATCATGCGTAAAAGTTGAACGCCCGAAAGATCCGGCATCATCATATCCAAAATAATTAAGTCAGGACGAAGGTCTCTGGCTAAGCCAATCGTGCGTAATGGGTCGTTGATTGCGCGCACCGCATAGCCAGCCTGCTTCAATTTATATTCCAGCAGCTCGGTGACATCGACCTCATCATCGACCACAAAAATTCTTTTCATGTGCTCGGTGTCTTGGTTGGACATACCCCCAATAAAACCACCCTCAATAATATATCCAGAAAAAAAGACAATTGTGTCAAAATTGTTACACCACTAAAAATAACACCTAAACTATTTACAATCAGTAACTTAAATAAATAGTTCCACGTGGAACATACTAATTTTAATTAAACACTTTTGGCTCTAAATAAAACCATAAGCAAAGAGATATCGGCCGGATTTACCCCACTGATTCTACTAGCCTGCCCTAGGTTTATCGGATTAACCGCGGCTAACTTTTGTCGGGCCTCTTTACTTAATCCGTAAGCCTTAAGGAAATCAAAACCCTGTGGAACTTTGAAATTATCAAGATCATGAAGTTTACGAGCAGATCTTAGTTCCCTGCTTAAATAGCCTTTATACTTAACCCTATAGAGTACCTCTGCCCTTACCTCGGGTGTTTCGGAGTTAAAAGAAGGCGGCAGATCCGCAGGCGTGCTATCGATGTTCCTTCTTAGAACATCGCCTGCAATACCCCCTGCTATATTAATCTTCTCCATGTATTCCACCCAGTGGTTTACTCTTTCAACCTTGTGCTGAATGCGCCCCAGGCGCTCGGGGCTTACTAAGCCGTAATTAGAGATTTTAGAGTTAAGTCTCAGCTCGGCACTTCCATGATTAAATAAAAGTCTGTATTCAGCTCGGCTGGTAAACATTCGATAAGGCTCCTGGGTGCCTTTGGTTACAAGGTCGTCGATTAAAACACCAATATAAGCCTCGTCTCGTCCTATCACCATGGGGGTCAATCCCTTACAAACCGCCGCAGCGTTTACGCCAGCCACTAAACCCTGGGCGCCAGCTTCTTCGTATCCCGATGTACCATTGATCTGACCCGCAAAGAATAAGCCCTGAACCTTCTTGGATTCGAGGGTTGGATAAAGCTGGGTCGGCGGAGCAAAATCGTATTCAACGGCATAGGCCGGCCTTAGCATCACGGCATTTTCCAGTCCGGCTATAGAATGGAGCATTTCAAGCTGAACCTCGAAGGGTAAGGAGGTTGAAAGCCCGTTGATATACCATTCGTTGGTATTTCGACCTTCGGGCTCTAAAAACAGTTTGTGGCTTTCTTTTTCGGAGAACTTTACAAACTTATCTTCAATAGAGGGGCAGTAGCGCGGACCGACGCCTTTGATCTCGCCGCCATAGAGGGGAGAGCGGTGCAGATTATCTTGTACAATCTTTCCGGTTAAGCCGGTAGCCTGAGTCATCCAGCAGGAGACTTGATTGGAGCCAGGGGTCCAGCCGGGGAGGGTTTGGCCTGAATGTTCCACGTGGAACAAGTCGCCGTCTTGGCGCGTGTCATGGAACGCAAAAAGAGTGGGGGACTGATCGCCCGCCTGCTCTTCACATTTAGAAAAATCGATAGAGCTTCCAAGGATTCTTGGAGGGGTACCAGTCTTGAGTCTTTGCAACTCGATACCAGCATCTAAGAAACTGCTGGACAACGACTTAGAACTAAAGTCACCCAATCTTCCTCCCTCGGTTTTATTGGAACCGATATGCATTAGACCTCTTAAAAATGTGCCTGTTGTGACAACCACAGTCTTAGAGTAGAAGGCTAAATCTAGGTTAGTATTTACGCCAACCACTTTACCGTGATCAAAGATAAGGCCGGTGACCATGGCCTGGAAAATGGTCAGTCCGGGCTGAAGTTCGCAGCGGTGCTTAAGGCGGAACTGATAAGCCTTTTTATCACACTGAGCGCGAGGGGCCTGAACGGCGGGACCCTTAGATGAATTAAGAAGGCGCCACTGAATTCCGGTTACGTCGGCGGTGATTCCCATTTCGCCGCCGAGGGCATCGATTTCTCTGACGATGTGACCTTTGGCTTGGCCCCCAATAGCAGGGTTACAGCTCATTTGAGCAATGGTATCAATGTTTCCGCTTAATAGTAAAACATCCACACCCATGCGTGAAGCAGCTAATGCAGCCTCAACTCCGGCATGCCCCGCACCACAGACAATTACATCGTAGGGCTTTTGTGGGCCGAGTCTTATTTCTTTGGCGGGTTGCATAGGAGGAG
>CAIOLH010000092.1 GCA_903859115.1 uncultured Opitutia bacterium
CACGAATGACCGCGGCATCGACCATGTCAGGATCGGCGACTGCTAGTTCAATATTTTCGCGCTTCAGAATAAAGGTGAGCTCATTGATGATCGCTGAGTTGAAAGGATCTTTTGCAACGAGGGTTAGTTTACCGGCTTCGTCGGCTACGGGAACTACTGCGTACTTGTGAGCTTGGGCAGGTTTAAGAACTTTAGAAATCTCATCCTGATCCGTGGTTGGAACGGCCGAATAAAATTGAACACCTAAGTGATCAGCAATTGCTTGTAATAAGGATGGACGATCGGCGAGGTTAGCGTCGACTAAGCTGTCGGCGAAAGATTTTCCTGTGGTCGCGTGCGACTCCCAAATTTCATCTGCTTGAGTTTGATCGAGAAGTTTCCCTTCGATCGCAATGTCGCGCATGATATCGCTGTGGTCTTCAAACATGGTAAATAGTGGGTTTAAATTTTAGTTTTTGGGGTTGAGACGCGAACGCACCATTTCGGCGTCTTGGCAGTAAGTCATAACCTCTTCCTCATTAATTTTACCCTGATTAAACAGAGCTAATAAATCGGCATCGAGTGTGCGCATTCCGCGACCACCGCCGGTTTCAATGTCAGAGGTAATTTGGAAAGTTTTGTTCTCACGAATCTTCGCAGCGATACCATCCGTGCGGACCATGATTTCATAAGCGGCCACGCGCTTCTCATCCACGGTGCGCGGTAAGCACTGTGAAATAATCGCGATGATTGAGGAAGAAAGCTGGACGCGAATCTGATCACGTGCGCCTGCAGGAAATGCATCTAGAATACGGTCAACCGTACGTGCTGCCCCGGTGGTATGAAGTGTCGCAAAAACTAAGTGACCCGTTTCAGCAGCGGTGATGGCGGCTTCGATGGTTTCTAAGTCACGCATTTCACCGATAAGAATTACATCAGGATCTTGACGCAGAGACGCGCGAACACCTTCCGCAAAAGACGGAACGTCGCTATGCACTTCGCGCTGAGTTACCACGCAACCTTTGTGCGTGTGGAAATATTCAATCGGATCTTCGATGGTTACAATGTGTCCATCGGTATTATCGTTAATCCAATTCACCATCGAAGCGAGCGTGGTGGATTTACCTGAGCCCGTTGGACCCGTTACTAAAATCAAACCACGTGGACGGCGGAGTAAGTCTTTAACAATCGGAGGAAGACGTAATTCCTCGAGAGTGAAAATATGAGCAGGGATTAAACGTAAAACTAAGCCCAATTCACCTTTAGCATTGTGCACATTAACGCGTAGCCGTGCTTTGCCTCGGAAAGACATACCGAAATCGCAACCGCCCTCTTGTTTCAGTCTATCGACATGGACCGCGGGGATAATCGAGTTAACAATATTTTTTGTATCTTCGGCAGTTAAAGCCGGACCTTCGACCGAAATCACACTGCCGCTTACGCGCAGACAAGGTGCACGACCTACATGCAAATGGAGATCAGAGGCTCCATTTTCAATCATGGCTTCAAGCAGTTGGTTAAGATCGTAGGCCATTTTTTTTATTATAGAACGTCGTCAGCCACGGTGGCGCCCATGACTTCTTCGATGGTGGTCATACCCGAAGCGACTTTGCGTTGGCCGTCTTCGCGCATCGTGCGCATCCCGGCTTCGCGTGCTTTACGACGCAGCGAAACGAGCGTCGCACCGCCGTAAATCATTTCTTGGACTTCTTCAGTAATCACAAAAAGTTCGAACACACCGCGACGGCCTTTATAACCGCGTTCATTACATTTTGGACAACCCGCACCCTTCATCGGGGTAGCACCAGCAATATCCTGTTCGGACATACCAATGGTATAAAGTTCTTTAGCAGTGGGTTTGTAAGGTTGAGCACAAGCCTGACAAACACGACGAACGAGACGTTGAGCGAGAGCTCCACGTAATGCGGCAGAAACTAAGAAAGGTTTTACACCGATATCGACGAGACGAGTCACCGCACTGACGGAGTCGTTGGTGTGGAGTGTCGAGAACACCATGTGACCAGTAAGCGCCGCGTTAATCGCAATTTCAGCAGTTTCTAAATCTCGAATTTCACCGATCATCACGATGTTTGGCGCCTGACGTAACATCGCACGAAGGGCGGCGGCAAAAGTCATACCGACATCACGTTTTACTTGGACCTGATTGATACCAGCCATCTGATACTCAACCGGATCTTCGACGGTGATAATTTTACGGTCAGGCTTATTAATATAATTCAGCGCTGAATAAAGCGTGGTCGACTTACCAGAACCCGTTGGACCGGTAACGAGGAATACACCATCCGAACCTGAAATTAAACCTTGGAATTTTGCTTGGTCGTCGGCGAAGAATCCTAATTCAGGAAGACCTAATTTCAGTCCTTCTTTATCGAGAATACGCATGACGATTGATTCGCCATAAACGGTTGGTAGAACGGATACACGTAAGTCGATATCACGTCCGCCGGTGCGAGCTTGAATACGTCCGTCTTGTGGAATACGTTTTTCAGCGAGTGACACTTCGGCCATTAATTTAAGGCGCGAAATCACGGAAGCCTGTAAGCGCTTGGGTGGGCCTTTCATTTCTTGCAGTACGCCGTCGATACGGAAACGAACGCGGAATCTTTTCTCTAAAGGTTCTAAGTGAATATCTGAAGCTTTACGACGAATCGCATCCACAATCAGAGAATTCACGTAGCGGATAATCGGAGCGTCATCTTCTTTGATTTCGCCACCTTGCGGAAGATCTACCGAGACTCCGTCTTCGCTCTTACCGAAAACATCTTCGTAAGATACATTTAATGCACCTCCGCCGTAACAGCGATTAATCGCAGTCTTCAGTTCGTCAGGCGGTGCGAGTTTGGGATTTAAAGTCAGTTTTAAAACACGCGAAAGTGAATCGAGCGTTTCGGTGTCGAGCGGATCAGAAATCGCAACGAGCAGCTCAACTCCATCCATCTGCAGAGGTAAAATATTGTGACGCTCAGCCTGCTCGCGACTAATCAGTTTGAGCAATTCTTCGGCCGGTGAAACTTGGGCCACATCGACAACTTCCATGTCGAATTCCTTACCGAGAGCTTTCGAAATAACAGCCCAAGTGACCTTGCCGGTCTCAACTAATTTCGCGATGGCTAGGGTATCGGGATTCTGGCCATCGGGGATAGCACCAAGCGCCTCGCGGGCCTCGGATACTTGAGCAGAGGACACCAGTCCCTTGTCTTGTATGAATTGAATGACGAAATCGTCG
>CAIOLH010000093.1 GCA_903859115.1 uncultured Opitutia bacterium
CTAATTTCCATAGACTCCAAAAAAATCTCGAGCGCTTGGGACAAATGAAAACGAAAGCTGGATCTAAATTTCATGTCATTCCCCTTCCGCTTCCGGAACCCATCCGTTTAGCGGGTCGCGACCTTCCGCCAAGCCACGCGAATTTCTTAATCGTTAATGATGGAGTGTTGGTGCCGCTTTACGGCCAGAAATCGGATGACCTAGCGATGGGTATTCTACAGGACTGCTTCCCTAAACATAAAGTTGTCGGGATAGATTGCCGAGTACTCTTGATTGAAGGCGGCGCGCTACACTGCTTAAGCCAACAGCAGCCTGCTTAGTTCTTAGGCTTTAGTTTATCACCACACCCACAACCGCCGGCACATTTTCCTGCGCGTTGTTGTTTAAATCTTTTGACCGCACGATTGATTAGCCAGCCCAGAGCTGAGCCGACCAAAAAAGCAGTGATGATTAACTCTAAATTCATATGAGTCGGATAACGCTTTGGTAAACAACCACGGCCATAACCCAGGCCAAGATTGTCATGTAGAAAAAGGAAATCGCGGCCCACTTCCAGCCACCGGTTTCTTGAGCGAGAGTCGCAATCGTCGGACCACACTGAGAACATAGAGCAAAGAAGACCATCAGGGCTAAAACCGCAGCCAGAGAAAATATGGGTGTAGATTTTCTTGGACCATCCATCCACTTCGCTTCCTGCATGGCTGAGCGTAAATGTTGTGAATCCGCCTCCGCCCCTTTGCCGATGGAATAAGTAACCCCCAGTGTGGAGACAATTACTTCACGTGCGGGGAAACTAGCCAAGACGCCCACGGTAATTTTCCAGTCGAAGCCACAGGGATCGAAGACCGGTTGAACCGCTTTTCCAAATCGACCCATCCAGGATTGTTCAATCATCGCTGCTTGGGTGCGGGACTGGATTTCATGTTCAGACAAAGTTGGTTCGGCCGCTTTAATACGATCAGACATCTGGGCATCGCGCGGGAAATAACAGAGTGCCCAAATAACAATAGTCATAGCGAAGATCACAGTTCCTGCCTTAGAGACAAATTCGGCGGCGTTTTGCCACATCCGCCAAAGCACATCACTTGGCTTGGGCATCTGATAGCGAGGTAGTTCTAAAACAAACGGCTGCGGTTTTACCTTTAAGACGAAGCGCGTCAGCACGAACGCAGTCGGTACCGCAAAGAGCAATCCAACACAATGCATGCCGACCATGACGACTGATTCCCAACCAGGACCATAGAGTGGACCAATAAATGCGGCGCACATTAATGCATAAACGGGGAAACGTGCCGAACAACTCATGAACGGCACCGCAAAGGCAGTAGCTAAACGAGCTTTCGGATCTTCGATGGTGCGGGTTGAAAGCAATCCAGGAATGGCACAAGCAAACCCTGAGAGTAACGGGACGAAGCTTTTTCCATTAAGCCCACACCAACTAAATAACCGATCCATAATGAAGGCGGCACGGGCCATGTATCCGCTATCTTCTAAAATTCCTATGAATAAAAATAATATTAATATCTGGGGAAGAAATACCAGGAATGCACCGACGCCCGCAATAATACCATCGGTGACTAAACTCTGAAGCATCGGTGTGTTTACTAAGGCTGGGGCAATCATTGCCTTTAAAAAATCAACGCCGGACTGAATCCACTGCATCGGGAATTTTGCCAGCCAAAAGACTGAGGCGAATAGACCGAGCATAATCCCGATAAATAAAATGGGGCCGATCACGCGGTGTAATAACACCCGATCTAGTGCGGCTGCATTGCCCTGTTTGCCAGTGCCTCCTGCGATTACCCCCTCGAGAACTTTTCTGAGGTGCGCGTAATGAATTAATGGTTCAGCGGCCAAAGGATTATATCCTGCCGCACGCACTTGATCGCGAGCCTGACGGACGACTGATTCGCGGTGGAACTGCGACCACCCTAGACGTTCGCTCGTATGGACATTTGAACTAAATAAAATTCTTTGGGCGTCGGCTGAAGAAGGGGCTTGGCCGGTGTCGGCCTGGACAGCTTGTACAATCGTGCCAAGGGCAGACTCAACTTGACTGGGCCAAGTTAACCGCGTCATCTTCGATTTTTTATTTAAGACCTCGGCGATTGCCCTTCTTACCAAAGAGATACCTTCACCCTTCCACGCAGAAATGAGAACGACGGGGACGCCCCCGAGACGCTGCGACAAAAGTTGTGTGTCAATTTTTAGTCCCTGCTCATGGGCAATGTCGGCCTGATTTAAAACTAAGGCCAATGGCAAATTGAGTTCGGCTAACTGTGATGCTAAAAATAAATTTCTGAGTAAATTTGTGGCATCTAAAACTACGACAATCGCATCCGGTTGTTGGCTTCCTTCAAGTGATCCGAGTAAAACATCGGTCACTACTTGTTCATCGGGCGAAACCGCAGCGAGTGAGTATAGTCCTGGCAAATCGACTAGCTCTACTTTCAGTCCATCACCACAGTCACATCGGCCCGACTTTCGGGCGACGGTCACACCAGGATAATTTCCAACTTTCTGACGAAGCCCCGTCAGTGCGTTAAACAAAGTAGATTTTCCAGTGTTTGGATTGCCCACCAAGGCGACGGTAATTTGCTTAGAACTCATGGCGTGTTCTTGGGTCGTTGCACGGGACAATCGGCCGCGACATCGACGATTAAACTTTCAGCCTCGGCTAATCTCAAACTAACCACCTGACCGCCAAACTCGATGGC
>CAIOLH010000094.1 GCA_903859115.1 uncultured Opitutia bacterium
GTCGCGAAAAAGAATGCCTGGTTCTCTTATTACTGGTGGCTGGACGATGAGCGGTCGCCCGATTATGCACGAACCGTGGATATTCATCGTAAGCCTGGTTATGATCCCGCTGAGCTACTGATTGATTCGGCAATCAAATTTCCATTATTAAATGTGGCATGGTTTCTTTTAAAGAAGCGTTTAGGCTTCCGAGCATTATTAAAACTCACGCCATTATCGGGTGAGCGAATCAAGGGTTCCCATGGTAGAGTGCCCGAAGATCCACAAGATTGGCCTGTGATGATAACAGGAGCTGGTATATCTTTACCCCCGACACTTGAATCAGTTGATATAGCCAAGCTATTAACTGAGGGGTTGCGATAGGGTGTAGAGGCAAACTTGACAAATGTGCACAAGTAATACAATGTATTACTCATGTTAAAGAAACTAACAAAGTTGGGTAATTCACAGGGATTAGTATTTGATGCTGCCCTTATGGACTTAGCGCGCCTTAAGGTGGGGGATGATGTAAATGTTGAGGTTCACGAAGGTGGCACCATTACAATCACGCCGATGCGCCCGCGACCTACCCCCAAGGAAGTCTCGGACACGATTAAGCAAACCATGAAAGACTATGCACGAACAATGCGTCGTCTGGCATGAGTATAAAATCTGAAGATTTTTTTCACCTCACGGTTGAAATTGTGAAGGAGATTCACGCCGAGGCCCTAAAGCAATTTGGCGGCTCGGATGGACTTCGTGAGCCATCATTATTGGAATCAGCGGTGGCGGCCCCCCAGGCAACATTTGGAGGGGTATCACCTTTTTCCGATTTAACCGAAATTGCCGCCGCTTATCTTTTTTATATTTGTCGTAATCACGCCTTTATTGACGGGAATAAGCGAACCGCCCTAGGTGCTTGTATTGTTTTTTTACGACTTAACGGTGTGAAGACCAAGCCTGACTCAACTGCTTGGGAAAAGCTAACCATGGATGTTGCTGCTGCTAAAATTGATCGCGAAGAAACAACGAAGAGACTCCGTAAACTTTTAGAAAAGCGCGTGAAAGTGAGTAAACAAAAACCAGTGTTTGGGTACCGAAAAAAGCAGAAGTAATTAAGCCGTTAAACGCTCTAAACATTCGGCGTAAAGCGCCTGCGTCTTGGATATAATTTCTTGTGGCAGAATCGGGCCCGGAGGAGTTTTATCCCAGGGCTGCGACTCTAACCAATCCCGTACGAATTGTTTGTCGTAAGAAGGTTGAGCCTGACCCGGTTTCCAAGTTGCTGCGGGCCAATAGCGCGATGAGTCGGGCGTTAAAACTTCGTCGATTAAAACCAAGTTACCTTGGGCGTCTTGACCGAACTCAAATTTAGTATCCGCCAGAATAATACCCGCTTTAGCCGCACGCTTCGCACCCATAGTGTAGAGTGCGATGGAGGTGTCGTGAACGGTTTTGAAAGTTTTTTCGCCTAGAAGTTTCGAGCATTCGGCAAGGGTGATTGCTTCATCGTGGCCTTGGGCGGCTTTGGTGGTGGGAGTAAAAATTGGA
>CAIOLH010000095.1 GCA_903859115.1 uncultured Opitutia bacterium
AGATGGGTCTCATCAACACAGTCGTGCCTTACGAACAATTAGATGACGAAGGTATCAAGTGGGCACAAGAGATCATGACGAAGAGTCCACTCGCGATTCGCTGCCTAAAATCAGCCTTTAATGCTGAGCTCGATGGACAAGCTGGAATTCAAGAACTTTCAGGAAATGCCACCCTGCTTTATTATTTATCGGAAGAAGGCGACGAAGGTAGAAAAGCGTGGAACGAAAAACGTCCGCCCAACTTTGGACAATTCCCTTGGCTACCGTAATCCCCATTCGCGTCACTGAACGCGCGCAAGCACTCGCCAGTGAAGTTTTAAATAGTGGTGATATTGTCATCGATGCCACTGCTGGAAAAGGTCGCGACACTGCTTTCTTAGCACAAACAGTGGGTCCAACAGGTTGGGTCCATTCTTTCGACATTCAACCCGACGCCATCAACTCCACACGAAACCTGCTCGAGGTTTCTGGTTTGATTAATCGTGTAACCCTTCACGAGCGTTCGCATGCTGAACTTACTGAATCACTGCCCGAGTCACATCGTGGAAAAATCGCCGTCGCCATTTTTAATCTAGGTTACCTTCCTGGCAGTGATCAGAAAATTATCACGCAACCAGCAAGTACCGCCATCGCTCTACAATCTGCATTAGCAGAATTAAAAAGCGGTGGACGCCTCATCTGCGTTGCCTACACCGGTCATCCAGGCGGAAAAGAAGAGTCCGACGTCGTACAAACCTTTGCCGAATCGGCTGAAAATGCTGGCAATATAGTCGAAAAGATTGGTTATGCCGTCCATCAACCGAAGCCTTGGATACTAGTCGTGACGAAGCGTTGATTATTAAGTGTTAGTAGGTAATATTTTAATATGAAAATAACGTATTCCGTTTCAGGTATGCATTGCGAAAGTTGCGTTAAAAAAATCGAGACCCAAATTCAACCACACGTTAAAGTTATCCATGTAACGCTCAATCCGCCGCGGGCAGTGATTACGATGGAGTCAGCACTGAGCCTTGATAGCCTGAATAAAGAATTAAAGAAAATCGGAAAATATAGTTTTACTCAAGAAACCGAATTTAAAAACGAACCGAGCGGTGAAGTTAAATCGTGGTTCAAGACCTACCAACCTCTCCTCGTAATCGTTTTAATGATTACCTTAGTCTCGGCACAAAGTTGGCCAGATCGCGAAGCCTTCATGTTAAATTTCATGGCTGGATTTTTCCTCGTCTTCGGTTCGTTCAAGCTTTTCGACTTAGCCGGATTTAAATCAGCATTTTCAACCTACGATTTACTCGCTCAAAAATGGTCGTCGTACGGACTCATTTACCCGTTTCTGGAATTATTCCTGGGCTTTGCCTTTCTCACTAAATACCAAATCAACTATGCGCTGTGGGGGTCGATTGTATTAATGGGCTTCGGAAGTTTGGGGGTAATGAATGCTTTGCGACAAAATAAACAAATTCGCTGTGCCTGCTTGGGAACGAGCTTAAATTTACCCATGTCGACCATTACCCTCATCGAAGATTTAGTAATGGTAATCATGTCGATAATGATGTTATTAAAATAATTATTGTGACCACCTCCACTCCCCGAGTTATTTTAACTGGTGCGCACGGCCTCGTCGGACAAGCCGTGGGTGGTACTTTAATTCAAGACGGCTTCTCGGTATTTCCTTTAAAGTCTCGTCAACAAGGTCCCATGTCGCTGGACACCGCATCAGGTTGGATTGATAAAGATTTTTTAGAGAATGCTCATGCCGTTATTCACCTTGCAGGAGAACCCATCGCGCAACGCTGGACGGAGGCGAGTAAGAATCGGATCCTTCTAAGCCGAACCGAAAGTACCGCATTACTGGCATCGACCTTGGCTCAATTAAAAAATCCTCCTAAAGTATTTATTTCTATTTCTGGTATAAATCGTTACGGGTTCAATCGACCCAACGAAATTCTCACTGAACAATCACCAGTCGCTCGCGAAGGTTTTTTAGGCGAAGTCACCGAGGCCTGGGAAGCAGCAACCGCACCCGCCAAGGAAGCGGGAATTAGAACCGTCCACTTAAGAACCGGCCTCGTACTCGCGGCCTCAGGCGGTGCCCTCAAAACCATGCTCCCAGCCTTTTTGGCAGGCTTAGGTGGCAGAATCGGATCCGGGACACAGCACATGAGCTGGATTCGACTGGGCGATTTAGCAGATCTCATATCTTGGATTATAAAAAATGATAAAATAGAGGGGGCAGTTAACGCCGTAGCTCCTAATCCTGTAACCCAAATGGTCTTTGCCCAAGAGCTTGGCAGTGTGCTCAAGCGCCCGACATCCCTCCCCATGCCTGCATGGCTGGTATCTACATTATTTGGTCAAATGGGCTCCGAGACACTCTTGGCCGACCTGGCTATCATGCCCGATGTCGCCCTAAAATCAGGTTTTAAATTTAACACACCCGAGCTCAAAGCCGCCCTGATTAAAGCAATGAAGGAATGATTTTAGATTGAGTTTAAAAGAGTACATTGAAATGTTAACTCAGTATGTCTCGTAAACATTCAGTCACTTTATCTTGGGTTTTAATGACGACAGTTCTCTTAGTTGTAGGTTGTGACGACAACAAAGACTCTGGTGCAAGAACGCCTGAACTCGATGATCCAGAATTTCGTCAAGGTCTCACCTACGGAAAACAACACGAGTCGCGCCGTGCACTAGAATGTTTCTTACGCGTTATCGATTCACGCAAAGGCGCAGCGGAGTCTCACCTCGAAGCTGGCCGCATGTACATCGATTTGAAAGACCCCCTCCCTGCGATTTACCATTTTAACGAGTACATCCGTCTTAAGCCTAACTCGGATCAAAGTAAAATTGTCCGGCAAATGATTAAAACCGCCGACAAACTTTATCTCGAGCAAATTCCGGGCCGACCTCTTGAGCCTGATGCCGTGGGTACAACTGATCAATCGGCCCAGCTTCAAAAACTGAAATCGGAAAACGAAAAATTAAAACGCGAGGTCGCTGAACTTTCTCGAATCAATAAAGTAAGCGAAGTACCTATCTCTACTAATACAACTTCAACAGCTAGTAACAAGCCAGCTTCAACCGGTACGAAAACTTCGACTACATATATCATTAAAGCGAACGACACTCTTTCGTCTATCTCTCGAAAATTTTACGGTACCGATACAAGAAAAACCGAAATTTATAACGCCAATAAATCTAAGATTAAAAATCCCTCTAAACTAGTAGTGGGTGTTGCGATTGAAATTCCGCAGTAGTTATGCGTATTACCCGCATTCGCACGGTAGACTTCAGAAACTTAGTTTTTGCGGATGTAAACACGGATAATACTTACGTTTTCCTCACAGGCGATAATGGACAGGGAAAAACTAATTTACTGGAAGCAGCCGGCCTGGTTTCCACCTTTCGTTCTTTTCGTACGAACGAAATCACCCCACTCATCCGCAAAGACTGCAAAGAGGCACGCATTCGACTGGATATTATGGATGGCTCGGGCGAACAAGTGGTCGAAATTCAATTAGCCAAGGGATCACGCAAGGCCGTCGTTAATAATACTCCCGTGCGTTCAGTATCACAGCACTTAGGACAATTTCCCACGGTAGTTTTTTGTTCAGACGATTTAAGATTAATCCGCGGACAACCTTCTAATCGTCGACGCTGGCTGGATGCGGCGATTGGTAGCACCGACGCAATTTATCTTAATGCCGTCCGTGATTACCAACGTGCTCTTGAAGGTAGAAATGCTTTATTAAAAATGGAAAGGCCCTCGGATGATGAATTGCGTGCGTTTGAAAAAATCATGCACACTAACGCCGTTATCATAAATCAAACTCGAGTTGCGGTAGTTCCTGAACTTGCGGAAACATTACGCGCAACCTGCACGCGTTCGGGCTTTCCCAACAAAGGTGCCGATTTAATTTTCCAAGCCGATAGTCCCATTGAGTCACTCGCTGATCTGTGGGAAAAAAATCGGGCGGCTGAAAAAATCACTGGCACCACTTTACGCGGACCACAGAAAGATGATTTTAATGTTCTCTTCGAAAATCAGGATGCGGCTGATTTCGCCTCCGAAGGTCAGCAAAGACTCCTGGTTTTAGCGCTTTGCCTGGGTCGATTAAAACGCGACGAACTGCGCACCCCCACCCCTCCGGTTATTCTGGCGGACGATGTTCTGGGGGAACTGGACGACACCCGTAGGCGTGCATTTTGGCAAGAAGTAGGCGATTCTCATCAAGTAATTGCGACGGGAACCGTCCCACCCCCGTCCGGAAATTGGCTTACCTACAAAGTCAGCGAAGGAACCTATACCCGAGCTTGATTTTGGCGTTGTTTTATGAGCACCAGACCCCTTGGATAGGGGCATGACCGACTTTCTGCTCTACGCCGCCGTTGTCTTCTTATTTTTAGTCAGCATCCTTGTTGTACTCATCATCCTCATGCAGCGCCCAAGTGCCAACGCAGGAATGGGATCCGCTCTCGGTGGCGGTGCCGCCGAAAGCGTTTTTGGTGGTGAGTCCGCCAATGTCCTAACCAAAATGACAACCACCCTAACTGTCATTTTATTCGTTTTAAGTTTTGGTTTATACCTCGGTTTCGTGGCTCGTGAAAACAAGGGACCTAAAGCCCTCGCACCTGCACCTACCGTAACGGCACCCGCTAAACCTGCACCTGCTAAAGTCCCAGTGAGTGCAACACCTACTGCTAGTCCCTTAGCTCCTGCTACACCTTCGGCTCCAGCAACCAATTCTGCTACCACACCGGTTGCACCCGCTGCACCCGTTAAGTCTGAACCTGTCCCAGCTGCACCCGCAGCCACGGGCGCAAAACAGTAATCAACAGTGCCACGACTCTTACTCAGCTTGCTGATCTGCTGGGTGACCCTGTCATGCCCATGCCAAAGCTTGGCCCAAGGCAACTTTGATGATGACGGTTTTGCCCAATTAAACAGCCAACAAAGCGATCAGATTTTACAACTGTTTCGACAGTCCAGAATCCCTGGTAATTTTTTTCTTAAGTTTAATATCATTCATAAACCCCGATTAGGTGAAAATAAAAACCCGGTCGAGGGCGCTCTCTGGGCTGGCTGGGCGGACTTTGGACCGCAAGTACGCGGCGAGATTTTTGATAACGATGGCAAAACTCAATTGTCATTCATTGCGATTAAAAACTTTAAGCAATCAGCGCTCTGGATTTCTAACAATTTGAAACCTGCTCAGGTTGGAAATTCCCACGAAGCGAGTGAGCCTATCGTGCCTGGATTGATTCTTAGTCCTTTCGACATCAACTTGCCCTTCACACACTGGAAGGACACCAAATACACAGCAACGTTGAGATCGCGTGGTCGCGGTGTGCATTTCTTTGAAGCCATCAATCCCACTCAAAGCGAGCCCGCCAAAGTAGTTTATGGAATCGACCGTGCGTACGGCGCACTCACCGAAGCAACTTACTATAGTCAGACTGGAAAAATTACTCGAACCTTGAAAATTGAAGACTTCGCCAAAGTCGACGGACAATGGATTGTCAGCACTTGCAGCATTCGCGATGAAACAACACGTGACATTGATGTACTGAAAATTACGGATGCCGCCGTAAGAATTAATTTACTCGATCAAACTTTTACGCCCGAGACTTTAGTTGAGAAAGCCAAATTCCCCACTCCTACCGAGCTACAACATCTCTAATCATGAGTGCATCCGCTTTAAAAATTACCCAGTTTTGCAATCTGGTTACTAATAATAAAAAAATTAAGGATTTTACTGGAGCGAATAATGGTCTGCAATTTCGGGGTAATAATAAAGTTCGCAAAGTAGGTGCTGCGGTCGATGCCGGAGCCAAAGTTTTTGAACAAGCCGCTAAACGCGGTATCGATTATTTGATTGTTCACCACGGAATACATTGGTCGACCGTGTCTGCTAAAAACGGAGTTAAAAAACTCCGCCAAGCCGCACTCAAGAAAAGTAAACTGTCACTTTACTCAAGTCACTTACCCCTCGATGCTCATCCCGCCATTGGTAACAATGCTTTGATTGCGCAAGACCTAGGACTGCAAGTGGTTCGTTGGTTTGTCGATTTTGAAGGCCTGCCCATTGCCTGTATCTGTCGCGGTATCAGTCGCAAAAAATTAAGTCTGCGCCTCAAGAAATCTTATCCTAAAACTTTTAAGGCGATTGAATTCGGATCCAAGAATCCCAAGTGGATTGCGATTCTTAGTGGCAGTGGACGTAGTGCTCTTCCCTACTTAAAGTCAGAAAATTGTGATACCTTAATCACCGGTGAACTTCGTGAAGAACACTTTAATGAAGCTCAAGAACAAGGATGGAATCTTTACCCTTGTGGACATTACGCGACTGAAACCTGGGGCGTAAAAGCACTCGCTGCTGCAGTCTCGGCTGAGTTTGATATCCCTTGGGAGTTTATCTCGACCGACAATCCCCTTTAAGCATGTCCGTCTATCGCGGTCGCATCGCACCTACACCCACCGGCTTATTACATGTGGGCCATGCGCGTACCTTCGCTCAAGCAGCCGAACGCGCCAAGCGTGCGAATGGACAACTACTATTTCGGGTTGAGGATTTAGATGCTCAGCGCTGTCGTGATGACTTCGCCAAGCAGTCGATGCAGGATTGTCGCTGGCTAGGTTTCGAGTGGAACGAAGGTCCCGACATCGGTGGCCCCTTCGGCCCCTATATTCAATCTCAAAGAATCGAATACTATAGAGAAATCTGGAAACAATTACATGCAACGGGACTCATCTATCCATGCGATAAATCACGTAAAGATGTGGAGCGTGCTTTAGTCGCACCTCACGCCGAAGACGAACAAGAGCCTATTTTCCCCTTAGAATTTAGACCGAATAAAAATCATGGAGCGGATGCAACTGAACCTGGAAATCATAACTGGAGATTTCGAATTCCTCTGGGCGAAGAAATTAAATTTATCGATCAGCTCCAAGGCGCCCAATCATTTACCGCCGGAAAAGATTTTGGAGATTTTCTCATCTGGAGAAAAGACGGATTCCCCTCCTACGAACTTGCCGTAGTTGCCGATGATCATGCCATGCAAATCACCGAAGTCGTCCGCGGGGCCGATTTACTTCTGTCTACAGCCCGACAGCTTTTAATTTATCGTGCGTTACATTGGACACCACCAGAGTGGGCTCATGTGCCCCTCGTAAAAGATGCCCAAGGTCAGCGTTTAGCGAAGCGTACCCACGGTCTCTCGATCCAAGAACTACGTGCGAAAGGGTTCACGGCTGATGCGGTTCTAACCGCCCCACTCAACGCTTTATCAATTTAATCGAGTATTCATTGCCTTCAAAGCACTAAGCCCTAGACCATCCACTATGCAGTCCACCCGGATATTACTTGTCGACAACGGCTCACTCGAAGCCGCGACCACCCTGGGTTTACGCAAACTTTCTAAGGAAGTAAGTCAGCTCATCGGTCAAGACGTACACCCGGTCTCTGTTCTGCATTCTCAAAAAGTACCTGGAGAACTTCTAGATAATAAACCTGCACAAATTTTTGCGGATGCAGTGCAACAAGCCGTCGCTGATGGAATTTATCAATTAATTGTTCTGCCCCTATTTATTGGACCGAGTCTCGCGATTACGGAATTCATCCCTGCCCAATTTCAATTACACGCAAAGAATAATATGCAACTGGTTGTTGCTCATACCTTATACGGTTCAGATGGCGAACTGCGCGATATCCTCATCGATAATCTTAAATCCTCTTCTTGGCAGAAAGATAAATCAACCGTGCTACTCTGCGATCACGGCACTCCGATTATCGAAGTAAATCAGGTTCGTAATCTTTTAGGTGATGAAATCCGTAAGCAGTTAGGACTCGAGTCCCATCAACTCATTGCATGTTCGATGGAGCGTCGCGAAGGAGATCAATACGCCTTCAACGAACCGCTTCTCGAATCCGCACTTTCCAAAGTATCAGCACACGCGATTATTTTAATGCAGTTCCTTCTTCCAGGTCGCCACGCAGGAACAGGCGGCGACGTAGCAGAAATTTGCGAAAAGCACGCACCCAAGGGTGTCACTTGGGAACTCAGTCCTTTAATCGGCACGCACCCCGGTCTCCCACGCTTATTAGCCCGCCGATTCAGCGAATTAAAAGCTTAGAGCGTTTCTTCGAAACTGCCTGCTAAATCACTCAGTAGTGAGTTTTTTACGACAACACCCACGACTGCAATTAAAGGTGTCGGTAACGAATCTACATCAACCTTATCCTGCGCGAGATCCGATAAAGTTGTTAAAACATCCGTTGCTCCAACTTGAGAAATTTTTGAGAGTAATCGAACAGGCATCTTTCGATCTGCTCCTGCGTTGATTATTTTTTGAGCCACTTCGCCTAATTTTTTAGCACCCATGTACAAACATAGCGTAGCGCCTGTTTGCACATGTGCTGACCAATTCTGATCTGAACCATCGGCACAGTGACCCGTTAAAAATGTTACCGAGGCAGCTTTACCACGATGCGTTAAGGAAAAACCTGCATCTGCTCCTGCCGCAGTCGCCGCAGTGATTCCAGGCACTATCTCAAAAGGAATACCTTCACTCAACAAATGTTCAATCTCTTCACCGAGACGTCCAAAGATACAAGGGTCTCCGCCTTTTAATCTTACGACTAAATGAGAACGTTGGGCTTCAATACTGATAATGGAGTTAATTTCAGACTGAGTCACCGAATGAACACCGCATCGTTTACCCACAGAAATAACTCGGGCTTTCGGTGAAATTTCCTGAAGCAAATCATCGCCGGGCAAACTATCATAAATAACCACATCGGCTGCCCTTAAATATTTCAAACCCCGTACGGTAATTAAATCAGGTGCTCCAGGCCCTGCCCCCACGAAGACCACCCGGCCGCTGTGATTATTGTTTACCATGAATTTGACTTGACCCTATTTATGTAATCATTGGTAATCTTATCAAGTATAAAATTTAATCAACAATTACTATGGAAAAACCACTCACCAAGAACGAATTCATGAAAGCCGAAAAGCCTGATTTATCGGGTAACATTCAGGCC
>CAIOLH010000096.1 GCA_903859115.1 uncultured Opitutia bacterium
CGGCCGACTCTAAAGATCCCGCAGCCATCGCTGCCCGCGAACGCCTTTCCAAGGTCTTGAGCGAACTCAACCCTGCTGGCGGATTCACCTCCGCCGGAAGCGGTCGCGGTGGCGACAAGGAAGCCAAGAAAGCTAAGAAGGCCGAGAAGGCTACTAAGGTTAAGTAAGAAACTTTAGGACAACAAAAAGCCCTCAAGAGATTTTCTCCTGAGGGCTTTTTTATTCACCTTAACAAAACTTATCGGGTAAGGCTACCGGCAGAAACTGTATTGTTAGCTGAGTTGTATAGATAGTCAGTGAGTACCAAGTTGGTGACCGTGAAAGTTTCCGTTCCGGTTGAAGTTGTTGGCACAGTAGGAGACTTAATGGTGACAATGCCTTGTGCATTC
The DNA here is from genome assembly GCA_903859115.1 of uncultured Opitutia bacterium. Next base: position 390 of record CAIOLH010000096.1, read on the forward strand.
GTGGTGGCAGTTGCTGAACCATTAGCGAGTCCCGAACTGTTCACGCTGACAACGACGCCTGAGATTGGCTTCTCGTTAACATCACCCACTTTGATTGTCGCCACGAAATATCCATTGCCACCCGAGCCTTTATTCCAAGTTACCGAAACGGAAAGCACGTTTACAGCTTTGGTATTTAAGACTGGCTTTACAGTGATGGGTACAGTGACTGGCGCACTTGTTCCATTGGAATTATCGGTGACAATAAGCGTTGCAGTGTAGGTTCCAGCAGTGGTGTATACGTGAGTTGGATTTGCCAAAGTTGAGTTCGTACCGTCACCGAAATCCCAGAGGTAGTTTGTGATAATTCCATCAGTGTCGTAGGAGTTAGAGCCAACAAACTTAACCGTGGAAGGAGCCATACCGCCCTGTTGCGTCGTACCAGTGGTGCTTGCGACTGGAAGCTGATTATTGGGCGTACCCTTACTGGTAGTCTTTAATGTGTAACGACCAATCGAAGCGTAGTCCGTAAACGCCGTAAATGACTCACCGGTGGCATCATTATAGAAACTAGCTGAAGCGTCGTCCCACAACGCACCCACACCATCAACTTCGAGATAATAAGTGCCAGCAGCAAGGGATACATTGTAAATGTATCCATTCATACCGTCTTCTGAGGAATAAGAGTAGTCGTATGCATCTAAGACCTCTTCCAAAACCCCGTTATTTAGTGGGTCGTACAATAAACGAAGTCCAATATTCAAATTAGCCTGAGGATCTGCCGCAATCGCTTCGGCGTAAAATTCACCTTCACCGACTTCGATTTTGAAAAGATCTAAATCATTGCGATCATGAATTAAACCTGTGGCAGCTGAGGTATAAAGATAAACGGGTAATGTACTTCTCTCGGTAGATTTAGTCTTGGTAGAAGCCAGAGTTGTGGCGGTGTCCTTAGTATTACCATGGTCATCAGTCATGTAGTTGATAGACTTTGAAATAATATCTAACTCATCTTCGTTATTCGTGGCGTTCGCATCGTAATCACCCTTGGTCCATTGCGCTACACTCTTACCCATGGTATCACCCATGTAAGGAGCCCAATCATTGTGACCAGCGTAGTACTCAACTTGTGTCGTACCATCATCGGTGGTTGAGTGATTTAAATTAAAAGCATGACCCAATTCATGCACCGCTGTGTCAGCGACATCTTTCGCGCTACCTTTCTGATAAATCGAATCAGAGAAAATAAGTACTGGGCAATCATTGGCGTAAGCAACCGATGGAACTTTGTAATTAAAGCTGTTCAATTCAGTGATACCGAGGATGCCATCTGGGTCATCTCCAGCCGCTAATAAATTAGGAACATATGAACTCTTGCCACCAAAACAAACGCGTGTGCCGAAAGGCTCGGTAATAACATCTGTTGTCTTACGAATGTTTTCAACACCAGGATCCTGCGTGGTTACATCGACATCAAAAGCAGCGAAGGCATCAGAAACCTCTTTCCAGATTTTCTGAATCATCGCGTGCTCTGCATAATTAAAGGTGCCAGGCTTACCATCGATATCGAAAGCAGGGACTGTAATCGATGTGGCAATCTGATCGGTATTCCAGAGCGCACCTTTGATCACATGTCCGTTGAAATCTAAATAAATAACCTTAGTTGCACCCGGACGTGAGTGCAGGACGAATGTCTTAGTGAACGGGAAGAGTGTCGCAGTAGTAAATGATTCAGGATCGGAAGGATTCGCAATCTTAGTGGCAGTACGACGGCAGGCATAGAATGCAGCACCGGTCTTTTTACCAATACGTAAATCCTTATCGCGTTTAGTAACGAGTTTGAGCTTAGCGATATCAATGCCAGCCAACTTTGCCGCTTTGGTAATTTCAGCATCCGACGCGGTGGACGCTTGCTTGCTCGTGGCACTGCTCACTGCATTTGCAGACAAAACAGACGCGAAAGCAATTAGGGTTAAAAACAGAGACTTAAGGGGCTTCATTACCTA
>CAIOLH010000097.1 GCA_903859115.1 uncultured Opitutia bacterium
ATTGAGAATGTCGGGCTTGCGACGTTCCTTCACGGTCATCGACAAAATAATCGCTTCGGTTTTACCGAGCATTTTTTCTTCGCGGGCACCGACTTGTACATTCCCCATGCCGGGCATCATCTTCATGATGTCACCGAGCGGACCCATTTTTTTCATCTGACCCATCTGCGCTAAGAAATCTTCTAAATCGAAGTCCGACTTCTTTAATTTCTCTACCATTCTTGCCGCTTCTTTTTGGTCGACCACTTCTTGAGCTTTTTCAACGAGTGATACCACGTCACCCATACCTAAAATACGTTGAGCAAGGCGATCAGGATGGAAGGTATCAAAGTCACCAGACTTTTCCCCAGTTCCGATGTAACGAATAGGTACACCGGTAATCGATTTCATCGATAACGCAGCGCCACCACGTGCATCGCCATCTAACTTAGTTAAGATAATCCCCGTTAGCGGGGTAGAGGCGTTGAATTGTGCGGCGACATCCACGGCCTGTTGTCCGAGCGCCGCGTCTGCGACTAAAAAGATTTCTTGAGGTTGAATCAGATCACGAATGCGACTGATCTCTGACATTAGATCGGCGTCGATTTGTAAACGTCCAGCGGTATCCACAATGACAACGTCCGAGCCCGACGCTTCGGCATCTTTGGTTAATTGTGCAACCATGGCGGGGACATCCTGAGCGGTACGATCAGAACGGAAATCAATACCTTCGTTCTTCGCTAACGTCTCCAGTTGGTCGATCGCTGCGGGACGACGTAAATCGGCAGCAATCAAACTAGGTTTTCTGACGCCTTCTTTTTTGATGAGGTGTCGGGCTAACTTAGCAGCACTCGTCGTTTTGCCTGAGCCTTGAAGTCCAACGAGTAAAATTCTTAAAGGGCGTTGAGGGTTGAGAGTTTTTTCACCTTCGCCGAGTAATTTGGTGAGTTCGTCGGAGACGACCTTGACCGCCATCTGTCCAGGTGAGACGGCTTCAACGACTTCTTTTCCAAGACAGGCGTTCTTGACGCGTTCGGTAAACTCTTGAGCGACTTTGAAATTAACATCCGCGCTGAGCAGGGCAGAATTAACTTCATTCAGAGCCGGCACGATGTTTTCAGCCGTAAGTTTAGAAAGCCCACGTAGGTCTCGGAGAGCTTTGGTCAGTTTATCGGTTAAGTTGTTAAACACGGAATGTTAATCTGAGCATAAGTTTAGACATCAGGCAAGAAGAGAGAATAAGCCGTAAAAAACCAATTTTTGTTGAGAAATTCAAACTTTTCTTAATCAACAAAGTTGCACGGTTATAATTCCATGAAAAAAATATAATAGATTTATTGTAGAATATATACGGAGTTTAATTAAACATCATAGGCCTTACGCCAATGATAGCTATTACCGTATCGACCAACTATCATGACGTACTCCCTATTGTATATCATTACAATAAGAATCTTTTTAAACATTGGGTCTTCGTGACAGACCGTCATGATAGAGAAACCATAAGTTTCCTGTCAGGAAAACCTAATGTAACGATTTTATTTTGGGATTTCCAGAATCATAGAAATATTTTTGATAAAGGTGGTGCGATTCGCCATGCGCAAACCTATGTGTATGAAAAATATCCTCATGATTGGTATCTATTAATTGATTCTGACATTTGCTTGCCTATCCAATTTCCAAATTTTGCAACTTCTTTTCTGCCTACCGCTGATGTTACTGTAATTTACGGTCTGAACGAGCGTTTCGATTTTGAATCATTGGAAGATTTTAATAAATCTATTAATTATAAAAAGTACGACCATAAACAGAATGTTTATGGTTACTTTCAATTGTACAAAGATAAGTTTTTTTATAACACGTCGAAGAATGCCTCACATTGTGATGGTGAATTTTCACTAAGATTTCAAAATAGACTGTTAATTTTAGACCTACCTTGTGCACACTTAGGCAATAAATCTCACTGGGATGGTAAACGTGAATTGGGATCTGATTTTAAGCTGTGATTGTAGATAAAGTTCGGATTAAGTTGCATTTTACCTAAGTGTATTCACAGGTATTTTGATGGAAATTATCGTCATGGGCTGTGGCACGTCGCAAGGGGTTCCCTTGGTGGCCCATGATAATCCAGGTTTAGATCTTTCTAATTCCAAAAACTGGCGCACGCGAACCAGCGTCCACGTCATCATCGAAGGCCACCACGTACAGGTCGACGCCGCCCCGGAATTCCGTCTGCAGTGTTTAGTGAATCGGATTAACGACGTTGATTCGTTCATCCTCACTCACGGTCACGCCGACCACGTGCTTGGTATGGATGACCTGCGTCAGTTTTGCACGAACAGCGGCAAAGCGATGCCTGTATATACTACTGCGCAGGGCAAACATCGCATCGAAGCTATTTATCCCTACGCCATCGGCGCCATGGCCTCGCCCGGATACATCGAATTAGACGTCAGCCTTTTCCCTAAAGAATTAAAACTCCCCGGCGGTGGTATTGTTACCTCGACAGTCCTTCCTCACGGCAGTGAGTCGACTCTTGGTCTCATCTTCTTCGAGCCATCTACTGGGAAGAAGTTCGTCTATTATACCGATTGTAAAACGCTCACGCGCGAGGCCATTGCTTTAGCTCAAGACTGTGACGTCGCCATTCTCGATGGCTTAAGACCGAACTTTCACCCCACGCACATGACCATTGGCAAGGCCTGCGAAATGTCGGTCGAGATCAAC